>JAKLIR010000001.1 GCA_022709505.1 bacterium
CCGCGCCCCTTGGACTCCAGCATCTCTGTAATATTTTTCTTTGCATCTTGCCAATCGACTCCGTTATAAGCGCCGGAATTGATGAGTGTGCCGTCGGTAATAAAAGCCTCGGCGAGAGCGCCGTCTTCATTCCGTTTAGCTTCCGCGTTGTAAATAACTTCTATGATCGGTATGTTGAACTTCACCGCGAACTCGAAGTCGCGCTCGTCGTGCGCCGGCACAGCCATGATCGCCCCGGTCCCGTATCCCATCAGGACATAGTCCGAGATCCATATCGGCACTTTTTCGCCGTTCACCGGATTGATCGCGTATGCGCCCGTGAACACGCCCGTTTTTTCCTTTTTCACATTCGAGCGGTCGATGTCCGTCTGCTTGCCCGCCCAATCGATGTAGTCCCTTATTTCCTTTTCGCGCTCCGTGGCGCAGATTTCGAGCACCATCGGATGCTCCGGCGAAAACACCACGTACGTCGCCCCGAAAAGAGTGTCCGGCCGCGTCGTGTAAACGGTGAAATCGCGCTCCGAACCATCCTTCGCGTTGATCGCCGTGAACACCACGTCCGCGCCTTCGCTTCTGCCAATCCAGTTCCGCTGCAGCATCTTCACCGGCTCGGGCCAATCCAGCTTGTCGAGATCCCGCAGCAACCTGTCCGCGTACTCGGTTATCTTCAACATCCACTGACTCAGATTCCTCTTCGAAACCTCCGCGCCGCAACGCTCGCACGCCCCGTTGATCACTTCCTCGTTCGCAAGCCCCGTTTTGCAGGACGGACACCAGTTGATCGGCATCTCCTTCTTGTAAGCGAGCCCTTCCTTGAACATCTTGACGAAAATCCACTGAGTCCAGTGGTAGTATTCGGGATCGGTCGTGCTGAACTCGCGGTTCCAGTTGTACATAGCGCCGATCTCTTTCAACTGCCGGCGGATGTTGTCAATATTCTTCTGAGTATTCACGCGGGGGTGAATTTTCTTCTTTATCGCGTCGTTCTCCGCGGGCAGGCCGAACGCGTCCCAGCCCATCGGATGCAGAACGTTGAACCCCCGCAGCGTTTTATATCGAGTGCAAACGTCGGACAACACGTACCCGCGCCAGTGCCCCACATGCAGCCCGCTGCCGGAAGGGTAGGGGAACATGTCGAGACAATAGTACTTCGGCTTATCGCTGTCGTCGTCGCATGTGTGCAGGCCGGATTCCTCCCAGACCTGTCTCCATTTAGCCTCAAAATTTTCAAAGTCGTAGTCTCTCATGGTTGCCTTATTCATATCCTTATAAATTTAATAACCTTCAGCGCGTGCAAGCCGCGCGTGTCAGGATGTCTAATTTAGCACATGGCAGCCCTCATTTCAAATATAAACACCATGCGAAAACCGGAAACCGCGCTGAAAAAAAGGAACAAATGAGAAAAACACGCTCGTGAGCTTGTCGAAGTTTATTGACATGCAAGCGCAAAGAGTTAGAATCTTTTCTTGAACCCGGAAACCCGGCGCATCAGCCTCGCGGCCGGCCCGGAACCGGGGAACGCAATCGCCGAAGTGGCGGAACTGGTAGACGCAGCAGACTCAAAATCTGCCGAGGATCACTCCTCGTGGGGGTTCGATTCCCTTCTTCGGCAAGTAAAAGCCACTGATGAAGTGGCTTTTTTGATGTTTTAATAAATTGAAATAAATTGTCGATATCAAAGGAAAACTAATTCGCTTCAAAACAACAGCTTCATGGAGATAGGCGAAGCAATGTCAAAGAGAAGTTCATAGTGCCGACCAACAACCGGGATGATATATAGAATATTTCAAACGATCAATTGGTACACGTTTATCGTGTCAGATTTGCCTTTCACCGATGCCTTGTGAACGCCGGAGAAATCCACTCTGTCCTTCACTTTCATGTATGTCGATTCCCCGATCAGTATCGGGACGCTGTTCTTTTTAGAAAATGATTTAATACGGGATGCCGTGTTGACCGTGTCGCCTATGATCGTGTATTCCATACGTCTGATACTGCCGAGGTTTCCGGCGACGACTTCTCCCGAGTTTATCCCTATGGATATTTTGAATTCCTCTTTATTCTCGTCTCGCCATAGTGCGTTTTGATCGTTCATCTTTTTAAGAAAATCCACGGCGCAGTTGACGGCTCTCAGTTCGCTGTCGTCCATCGCAAGCGGAGCGCCCCAGAAAGCCATAACGTTGTCTCCGATGAACTTGTCCAGTGTTCCCTTTGTCTCATATATCGTATCAATGGCGATGCTGAAGTAACGGTTCAGCATGTCGAGCAGAAGCTCGGGCTCTGTTGTTTTAAGTATATCCTTGAAGTTCGTAATCTCGGTGAACATCACTGTTACGTTCTGGCGCTTTCCACCGAGGTTCAGCTTCGAGGAATCCTTCAAAATTTCTTCCGCCACTGTCCGAGAGACATAGGACGAAAACGTGTCTCGGATCTTTTCACGTTGCATCTCGTGCATTATCGTCTTATGACGTTTTTCCACGATTTCGAGGGCGTTCTCGATGAATTTTATTATTGTTTCCAACAACTTGATGGTTTCGCTCCCCAAACGCTCGAGGCCGCTGTTCGCAAGAACTATGATACCCCGGTTCCGCCCGCCGAACGCCAGCCTGAAAGCCAGAAGCTGGCTTACTGCTTCCATTTCCTCTGCCGGACCGTAGTACTCAAAACGTGTATCTTCGAGAACATTGTTGCTCAAAAGATATTTTCCGTCCTGTATTACTTTATAGAAGATGTGATCATCGGGCAGAGGTTCGTCTTCGGGATTCAATCTGCTTTTGAGCTGATCGTTTTCGTCGAGAAGGAATATCTCCACCGTTTCAGATTTGCCGAGTTCGCTGAATTGTTTTTCAAGCATCCGAAAGATCATGTCGGCTGTTGCGTTTTCAATGAGTCCGATCAATATTTCCCTGCATCGCTGCATCATCGCATATTCTTCGTTCCCTTTGCGGATGACGTGCCCCAGATGAACGCTCAAAACGGTGATCACGACCATCGCGACCATGTAGTTTATTCCATAGACGGAATTCTCCGAAACCTGCATGGCGAGAAACGGGGCTTGAAAAACAATGAGCACGAAACCGATGAAAATCGAGCCGGTGCGCCTGAAATGAATTCCCGTATAAAGGATAGGGATGCCCATGAATAATCGCGTCCATTCGTATAGAGGCCATCTGTAGTAATGGGATGCTCCTATTAATGAGCAGGAGATAACTGAAGATATTATTATAATCAATATCTTTTTCAAGTGATTCCCACTCCCTGAAGGATGGCCTGAAGTACGGAAAGTATTACTGCGGACACGAGGGCGTTTCTGAATCTGGCGAACGTCAGGCTTGCGAGCAGAATTGAAATAAGTGAATACGTGATGAAGCCGCCCAACGCTTGAAAAAAGTTAACTTTGCCTATGAAATAGAAAAAGACGAACTGAGGCAGCGAGATAATTGATATTAGCGATAGCAGAATGAAAATATTGCCGAGTAGTCCGGGTCCCTTCGCCTGAAGGTTTTTCCATACGGTGAAAATAAAGATATATATCACGAGACTCATTGGGAATGTCGTGGAAATTTCAGAGGCGAATCTCCATATGTGAAATTCGAACTTCAGCCCGTAAGCGTTCATTCCGATTATTGTGTACACCGCTATTAGCGCCGAAGGAACGATCGCCACGAGAGCGTCTGTAATCAATTTGCTTTTTCTTACTCCAAGTTTCTCCATAACTTCGGGTTCCGTCCATGTCCAATAGAAAATCTGCCATGTGGCCAGCAACCAGTATGGGGTTTCAAGGGTATGGTTTCCATAAGTGACTATCAGATACGTTTCAAATATCACAACGGAAACAAATAGCAGGATAAGCTTTCGTGAGTCAAAATGGCCCGTGATATAAAACGCGCCCGGCAGAAGGATCAGAAAATATACGGAGTCGATAAGAATTCTCGCGCGGAACGAACCGAAATAATCCGTAACATTTAAGTATTGCAGCGTCGTGCATAAAATACCGCAGCAGAAGACGAACAAAAGGCTTTTTCGGAAAACGGGCTCGGACGTCAGTCTGACGCGAATCCGGCCCGCCGCAAGTTTTTCCACAAGATCGAGGCGTGAAAACCATTCGCCGTCGGGAACAATATTTTTCGTCTGTTCATTCATAGCCTTCACTTCAGAATCGGCATGGATTTAAGAAACAAATAATAAGCAAGATATGAAAACAGCACCATTCTTGTTGAACGGCAGAAGAAAAACGCCATTCCCGTCGGGAGTTGGGTGACTACGGCGACAGAGAAAATGCTTAACAGACCCATCAAAATCTTTCCGGAACCAACGGCCGACGGGAACCACAAGACGAACATGAATAAGATGTTGATGACAATCAGAACCGAGGGTTCGTATCGCATACCCAGAAGACGTCTTGTCATGATACCGTAAGTGAATCCGAAAACGATGAAATAGTTAGCGATGCCGTTCATGAAAAAAATGAGATAGCCGCCCAAGGTAAGGGGTGTGAACTTGAAGTGTCCTACTCTTGTCAGAAAATAATAAACTAAAGTAATGGTTAATGTTGAAAGGAGTATGGAGAAAAGGATTTCCATGGCGAAGTTTCTTTTTCCAGAGTAGCCCAAGCGAAAGAGAAAATCCCGCTCGTTGATCAGAAACATGTACAGGCAGAGCGCCGCCGGCATGAAGAAGAGCGCGAACCAAGCCGAGAGGCCGAGCAAAAGAGGGGCCTGTCCTGATGCGAAAAGTATGCAGAATCCGGCGAACCACGCCCAACTGCGTTTCGAGGCCCCGCCGAGCAGGAACAGACCCAATGGGTAAACGATTAGAATCGTTTTGATCATATTGCCGGTTTCTATCAGCACCGCATTGTGGAGTATATTCAGCAGAAAGGTGCAGAATGACATCGTGACTATGATCAGCGCCGCTTTTCGAAACGAGTGGTCAGCAAACAAATTCATACGCTGCGAACCGGGATAGTAATCCGATGTGGTTCTGAAATAATATTTCACTTATCTAATCCCTTAAGCTCATAAAGTCCGCCGAGCGCGCCGTTCTCGCGGTCCGGGAGTTTCTCGAGCCGTATCATGGTTTTCGCGGTCTGCTCTGAAAGAATGATCTTCGTATTATATTCTTTAGTCAGTGATTCAATCTCCATGGCTTTTTCGACTTCCTCGCCGAGAATCGTGAACTCCCTCTTTCTTTCGTCTCCGATGTTGCCGATGAGCACATTACAAGTGTGAAGCCCGATCCCCGAGCGGAAAACGGGCCGTCCTTCTTCGATCCATTTTTCGCAGAGTTTTTCGAGTTTTTCGGACATGGCCGCCGCGGCGCGCGCCGCGTGTTCAGCGTGTTCGGCGTCGTGCGCCGGAGCCCCCCAATAGGCGACGATGCAGTCTCCTATAAACTTGTCCACGGTACCCTGATGTTCGAATATCACGTTTACTATTTCCGTAAAATATTCGTTGAGCTGCTCCAAAATCTGTTCCGGCGTCATTTTTTCCGAGATTCGCGTGAAATCACGGATGTCGGACACAAGAATAGTGACTTCCTGCCATCGTCCTTTCAGAAGGTCGGGGTTCTGAAGTATGTGCTCTGCCACGGATGAGGAGACAAATCTTGAAAAAAGGTCCCGCATTTGCTCTTCGCGAAGTTTTTCGAATTCCTTGCTGCGCTCCTGCCTTATGTTGTGAATCACGGAGGCGGCTATCCCAGCCATCAGTTGCGAGACAGAGACATCATTGTCGGTGAACGACTCGCTCCTGTTACTCCCCGCGGCCGAGAGAGCGCCGTAAACAACGCCTCCGGATTCCACGGGCGTGATTATCATCGGTTTCGGAGGGATATCAGTGCCGGTCTTTTTCAACCTCGGGTCATCCGCCGCGCTATGAATGACAAGTGCGGACTTTTCCCTTGCGGACCATATCAGGGGATGATTCTCCGCAAGTTTCCATCCTGTTGTCACAGCACTGCGCCCGTTCGCGGCCGCGAATACGGGCCATTCGGCGGAGTCTCCGTCTGTCATCAGCAGCGTCGCCGCGATCTGAGCGTTGATCAGCGAAACAACCCCCTCCGCCAGCCGGAGCATCACGCCTTTCTCCTCCGTTTCGCCTGCGATGTTCATAACGATGTCGGAGATTGCAGATACGCTTTTCTGCGCCAGCCGACCGCGTCCGATTGTGTAGCCTATGAATATTCCAAAGAACAATATGAAAGCAATCATTACCGCGGCGCTGTAAAGACCGTATTCTTCACCAGCTATGGCCTTGTCCATCCGCAGCAAAGGCATGAACAGCAAGGCGCACAAGATTCCGCCTGTGATTCCGCCGGTCTGTCCGTAAGCTATCCCCAATTGATAAAGCGGTAAGAGTACCATGAAACGGTAGTATTGGTGAAACGGCAGATTATAAAGAGCTGTAACATATATAACAACGAAGCACACAACGATTTCCGTTAAAACAAATATCCAACGGCCACGGTCAGTGAGTTTGTTAAAGGATAATCTCTTGTTCATCCCCTCGTCTCAAGAGTATCACCGGATGTTTATTGATTGTTTGTGGCACTATTAGACCATGAAATGAGAACAGATGTCAACTTGGATTCGCCGTTTGATTACATTTCGGACAATTTCGTATGGGGATAATGATAAAGCTATTGATTATTATCTTCGCTACCTTTGTATTAATGAAAATGAAAAAGAAAAAGACGAAATCAACGGTCGTGTTAACGAGTTAGTTGAATCAAAAAAAGCCTGTATATCCGGCTTGACAACGAGCCCGATTTTGATAGAAGCTGTTGTATCAAGAGGCGGGATATGACAAAGAGTAGGGCGATAATCGCAAGTTACGTGGGTGTGCTGGTCATAGCATGTCCGATCTTCATTGCGGGCGGCAGGTTGTTATATTGGCAGGCAATACTTTATTTGATTGTGGCGATGATAGGTACGACGATTAACCATCTACTTACACCCAAGGGTTCCGATTTGACAGTCGATAGAGCGACAAGAGCGCGTGAAGGCGTTAAGTGGGACAAAGCGTTGCTCGGCGTCATGTTTCTTCTGAGCATTATCACTTTTGTTGTGGCGGGGCTTGATTCGGGAAGATTCAAATGGTCCGGAGAATTTCCTGTGCCGGTGACGGCGGCGGGCGTGTTTTTGATGACGGCCGGCCAAATTCTGTTCGCATTGGCGAAACGCGTCAATTCTTTTTTCTCAAGCACTGTCAACATAGATGCGAAACGGGAGCATGTCGTTTGCGAGAAGGGGCCGTACGGATTTGTACGCCACCCCGGATATCTTGGAATGATAATTTCACTCGTCGGATTTCCGCTGATATTGAATTCCTATTGGACCTTCATTTTCGTGGCGATGTCCGTCGGCGTTTTGGTGCTTCGGACATACTTGGAAGACGGCTTCCTCAAGGCGCGGCTTAATGGATATACGGATTATGCGCTGAAGACCAAGTGGCGTCTTATCCCATATATATTCTGAAAACCTTTCCGGACATTAATAAATACCGTTAAGTCTAAGTTCATAATTAAGTTGCTGAAAAGAGCCGTCTGTAATAGCCGATGGGTGCGAAGCTGTGAGCGTAATAGGCAGGTTTTGTTGAGGTATGAATGAGAATACAGAGAGTTGTCAAAAAGATAGTTGATAAACGGTTATAGCTCCGGACTTTCCTTTTACGACTGCTTCGTGTTTTCGTTCGACTTTCACGCTGTCTTTTACTCTTGCGAATGTCGGTTCCCCTATGAGAATGGGGATGCCCTTGGATGTGGAGAGAGTTTTTATGCGGGCCGCCGTGTTTACGGTGTCGCCGACGATCGTGTATTCCATGCGGCGGATGCTTCCGATGTTACCCGCGATAACCGCGCCGCTGTTGATCCCGATGCAGACGTTGAACGGTTGCATTCCGTCGCGTTCCCAGCGCGCATTGAGCATGTCGAGCTTACGATGAAGTTCTCGCGCGCAGGAGATGGCTTTTCGTTCGCTGTCGGGGTTTGCCAACGGCGCGCCCCAGAAAGCCATTATGTTGTCGCCTATGAATTTATCGAGAGTGCCGTCGTACTCGAAAATGGTGTCTATGGCGGTCGAGAAATATTCATTGAGCCTCGAAAGCAACTCTTCCGGAGGCAATGTCTTCAAGAGAGCGCTGAAGTTGGTGACCTCCGTGAACATGACGGTTACATCGCGGACTTCGCCTCCGAGGTCGAGTTTGTCCGGATTCTTGAGAATTTCCTCGGCAACCGTGTGAGACAGATAGGAAGAGAAGGTGTCTCGAATCCTGTTTCGCTGAATCTCATGCTGGATTCTGCCTCGAAGTTTTTCTCCGAGATCGAGAGCGTTTTCCACTGACTGTTTTATTGCGATGAGATATGGCAGTCTATCCTTTTCGAAGTAGTCGTCGGTGGAGTTTGCGATTGAGATGACACCTCGGGCGCGGTCGCCGTATTCGAGAGGGAAAACCGCAAGTCTGGAAACGCGTTCCTTTTGGTTCTCGGGGCCGTAGTAGGTCAAGCGTGAGTCCCGCGCCGTGTTCGTACTCGCCATGAACTCGCGCGTTTCGGCCACGGTATAGAAAATGTGCCCCTCCGGGAGCGGTTCGAGGTCTGGATTCTTTCGAGGTCTGAGTTTTCCGTCTTCTCCGAACATGAAAGTCTCGACCTCATCCGATTTGCCTGCATCCGCGAAAAAGGCTTCAAGGGTCGAAAGAAGACTGTCTTCTTCAACGCTCCTGCGCATAGACTGTATCAGGTCGGTGGTTTGTTGCAGCGTAGCCGAGTTTTCCCTGCTTTTCCGAAGTATGTGCCCGAACACCACGGAAAAGATGGACACTATTATCGCCACCAGCACAACTTCCACTCCGAACCCGAAGCCGCCGGCATATTGCATGGCGAACAGAGGCCCCTCCGCGAGCACGAGGATTATTGCGATGGATATGGCGCTTGTGCGGCGGTAGTTGACGCCCGCGTAAATGATGGGCGCCGCGATCAGCAGGCGCGTCCAGCCGACAAGATTCCAATTGTATTGATGAAATGCATATATAACCGCGAGCGAAGATATGCAAAGAAAAATGAGCGTAGCGATTTTCTTCATATAAGTCCGTAGATCAGAAGCAGATTGGACATCGCCGTGAACAGGCAGGCGGAAGGCAGAGCGCTCCTGAACTTTCTGAATGTGAGATGTGTGGTGAGGGCCATGATGCAGGTGATGGCCGCGAACCCTCCGAAAGACTGTGCCGGTGGTGTGGATGTCGCGATTCCCACGAGGAGGAAGACGGGCGCGTTCAACGCCGCCGACATTATTCCGAGAGCAAGAAGGATGCTGATGGGCGACAAACCCAGAGTTTTCAGCCTATTCCATACTATGTGAAAGAAACCGAAGATCGTGATGTACATGGGAAATACCTGCACTGTATTGAAAAAGACTCTCCAAGGCTCAAGCCTGAATTTGAACCCGTAGTTACTCACGCCCCATGCGAAGTAACCCGCGATTGTAACGGCGAGCAGCAGCCCCGTGAGCAAGTGAATGTGCATGTTTTTTTTAGCGAAGCCCATGTCTTTCATCATGCCGGGATCGGACCACATCCAGTAGATCGGAAGCCATAATCCCAGAACGATGATAAAGCCGGCGAGAACCGGCTTGTGGTAAAACACAGTGTTCCATGTTTGGAATAAGATTGTATTGCCGATCAGCATCAGAGAGTGCTTTTTGTCGAGTTTTCCCGCAATACGAAGCGCACTTCCGAACATGAGAACATAGTACACTCCGACGAGGACGTCCTTCTCTTCTACGCTAATGATTTTTCTTGAGTAGAGAATTGAGAGAATGCCTGTGATGATGCCTGCGACTGCTAAAACCGCGGATGCTTTTGTAATCAGATTTTGGCTGAAGATACCGTGGTTCGCCCATACTTCACCGGAGGCTTCGAGCACGTGAATGGAAGATGCGGTGCGGGCCGCGCAGTGGATGTTTTCGTGATTTGCCGTCTCTTTCATTTATTAGGACATCCTATTAAAAGACTACGGTCTGAAGGAAAAGATAATAGATAACGTAGGCGGCAAGAAGGGGCCTTGTCGAACGGAAGAAATTGAAAGCCAGACCGAGTGAAGCTTGAGATGCGATGGCTTGAAGTACAGCGCCCGCTATCATGTAGTGGACCTTCATGTTGTGGCGGCCGATCAGCGATAGCATCCAATATACCGACATGATGGTTGTGTTAAGTGCGATAGGCGCCGTAACTTCATAACGCATGTCGAGAAAGCGCCGCATTAGCAGTCCCAGCAGTATGCCCCAGAATGGGAAGTAGTAAAGCGTGCATATAGATAAGTGCAAAAGATATTTTGTCACCGGAAGAACTTCAAAACCACTTTTTCTTATTAATACCTGACCAATCCATGTGTATGAGATAAGAACGCCGGCTATCAAAATCGTGAAGACGATCTCGATAATGGGTTTTGAACTGCCTGTATAGCCGAGTTCGGCGAGCACATGCGGAGCGGTCCTGTTCGCCATCGCGAGGCAGATCAGGGACACGGGAATGAGTGCAAGAAAGAAATACGAAGCGCCGAGGGTGACGGAAATGGTCGCGGCGGCGTAGAGAGCGGCGGCGGCGGCGTACCAGAGCCAACCTGAGGCGGGCATGCCCCCCGCGAGCGAAAATGAGGCGGGGATCATATATATAAGGAATAAAAGAATGAAGAATATATCTCTGTTAGGTCCGGGGGTGAATGAAACCGCTCCCACCACCTGCATCACTCCTAAAGGAATGAAAGTAATGAGGCATCGACGGAATAGCCTGTCTGACAGGATTCTGAATCTCTGTAAACCGGGGTAGTAGTTCTCATTCGATTTGAAATATATATTCATGCATTCTCCGATATCGGCGTGAACAGCTTTCCGTATTCTTCGGGGGCGCCGGTAATGGAAGTCAGCCGGACGCCGGACGCGCGAGACGCGGTTTCGGACACTATTATCTTTGCGTCGAGATTTTTCGTCAGAGCCTCCAAGCTCATTGCTTTTTCAACTTCCTCACCCATGATAGTGAACGCTTTCTTCCTTTCATCGCCGATGTTGCCCATGAGCACCCTGCATGTGTGGATTGCTATGCCTGTCGCATAGGCGGGCATTCCACGCTCGGCCCAAGAAACGTTGAGCGTTTCGAGCGCCCGGGCCATGGCGGCCGCAGCCTTTATCGCGTTCGCTGCATGCATGGGATCAGGCGCCGGCGCTCCCCAGTATGCAATGATGCAGTCGCCTATGAACTTGTCTATCGTTCCTTTGTTGTCAAAGACGACGTCCACCATAGCGGTGAAGTACTCGTTCAACTGCGTCACGAGCTCGTGAGCGGGGATTTTTTCGGACATGGCCGTGAAGCCCCTTATGTCCGACACGAGCAATGTTATCTCCTTCCAGTTCCCAGCGAGAAGGTCCGGATGTTCGAGGATGTAGTCCGCCACTGTGGAGGAAACGTATCGGGAGAACAATTCCCTCATTCGTTCCTCCCGCATTATTTCCTCCTGCCGGTTTTTTTCCTGCACCATATTGTGGATTGCGTCTCCGGATGTTTCCGCTATGGTTTTCGCGATCTCGAGGTCTTTTTCGGAAAAGTTTTCGCCGTTCTTTTTGTCGGTGAGGAGGATTGCGCCGTAAACGTCGTTCTCGTAAGAGACGGGTATGGACATGAATGATTTCAAATAATGCGCGGGAGCGTCGAGAGACAATCGGGAATCGTTTGCGGCGCTGTTTGTGGCGAGGGATGTGTTATTCCGGACGCTCCACAGCAGAACGTTATCTTGCGGAGGAGAGGAGTCGGGTATGTGTTTTTCATCGTCGTAAGGGCTTGTTATGCGCCAATCCGAGGAGCCATCCACACTGTGTCGCACGAGCGCCGCGCATCTCGTTGCCTCAGTGAGCGAGGCCGCCGCTTCGCATGAGCGAAGCATGACGGACCTTTCATCGGGCTCCGCGAATAACTCCATGAATATTCCGGATAGATCTTCGACATATCTGTGGGTTTTGCGCGCCTCGCCGACTGTGCCGCCAACTACCACGCCGAATAAAGTGTACAGAACAAGGAGTGCGATGGATGAATAACTGTCGAACTGAAACATTGCGTTCGGCGTCTGCACGGGAAGGATCGGCACGAAAAGAAAAAGGGACAGCAGGCTTAACATTATGCCGCCGCTATATCCGAACGCCGCGCCCGCCTGATACAGCGGGATCAGCAAGAAAAACCTAAGATGGTTGTGGTACGGCCACGCCATATAAAGAGAAACTATTATGATTATATAAATCAGTGCAAACTCGGCAAGAATAAAAGCCCATCTCGTTTTGTCAGAAATTCTTCGCTTTCCCTTTTTTGGGGTTTTCTTATTCACGCGCGTCACTTAGAAATTTTCTTTCCCGACAGAGTATCGCCGGTGTGATTCACTCGCATGACGTTGTTTCCGAGGATATCCCGGCCGGAAAATCTAATTTCATGATTAGACTTTCTCTTTTCCATTCTTGTATTAAAGGATAAATATATTTATTGATTCACTTCATCATATTGCGAATACCGTGCCGATTTCAACTAAAATCCTATTGATAATTTGTTGTTATGTCAAAAAGCGAAATCAAATAGCGGTAATTCGCGTGGCTTCAAAACGATATTCCATGTTGTTCGGAAAGAACGATCGCTTTCGCATATCGTCAATAAATATGCGCTCATCTCTATGAGCTGTTTCATTCTGAAACGAAAATGTTTTGTATAAAGCTTGTCGTATATGCGTCTTGCGAACAAGAACAATATTTGATATTGTTTGTTGAATTCAATTACCGAAGAGATGAAATGCTTAAGCAATATCCATGTTGAGCAATTGCGCTCGGATGGAGCAGTTCGATGTGAAGAACTTCTATGTTCCGGATAATAAGCAACCGGAAGATAAGAGTAGGGCGTAGTCGACGTTTTTCACTGTGGATCGGGAGGTAAAACGAAAATGAAGGAAAGGGAATGTATCCTCATTTTTGAGCCTCACCCTGACGATGTAACGTTTCAGATCGCCGGGAGCGTGTACAAGTGGATGTCGCAAGGAAAGGACGTCCATATCTGCACAGTGACGACCGGGAACAGATCAACGTTCGATATCGATACAACTTCCGAAGACATAAAGCGCATAATGGCAAAGGAGCATGCCGGCGCCATGGAAATTCTCGGAATAGCGCCGGACAGGTTCACGCAGTGGGACTACGATGATCTCGGGCTCGACTGCGGCCGAGACAGGCTTCGCCTTCTCGAAGACATGGTAAAGCTGATCAGAAAGGTTAGGCCGGCGACCGTTGTCACAATGGATCCGAGGAACCAATTCGACGAGGAGAACCCTGACCACCGGCTTGTGGCTTCGGTCGGATTCGACGCAGCCGCAATGGCTGCAAACCCGAACGTCATGCGCGAACAGTTCGATGATCCCGAGGTCTCGCGGCACTTCGTCGCGCGCGTGCTTTTCTACATGAGCCCTCAACCGGACGTCTTCATAGATATCGCCGGCGCTCCAATAGACAAAAAAATAGAACTCGGCCTTGTCTATGATTCGCAACTGAACTTGATGATGATGGAGGGGGAAGGTCGTCTTGCCGCTCTCGGGGTGGAGTCACCCATTTTCAGCATGCCGAAGGATGTCGTCTGGCCGCAGGTCTGCAACGCCATCGCAGCCGACATTGCGACCGAGTGCGTGAAGATGTACCCGAATCGGAAGAACGTCGTGCTTGCCGAAGCCTTCAGGCTTCAATATCTCGGGATCGTCCACAAGCTCAAAGATATGCTGCCCGAAGATGCGGCGCTTATGTGAAGAGCCGGGACTGGTCGTAAATTTATGATAAGAAAACGGCGGTGCCCACCATATTGAGAAGTTTTCGAATAAGGTCATTTATTGTACTTAAACAAAATACCAATATCGGGAACGGAAACATACTCATGTTTTCGCGAACCTCCGATATTAAAGAACCGGAAAGGAATCTGCAATGAAAAAAATGAAATACGGCATCTTGCTCGCCTGCTATGTTGTAATGTTCGCAATGTCATCAGTCGCGGTGTGCGTGGAGATCGAGCATCCGGGAAAAATAAGTGTAGTGGGGAAGAGTGGAGCCGGACGGTTGTTAATGATGGAGACACCCAAGGGAGAAGTGAGTGTGGCGGTCCTGAAGGGCACCCATTACGAGATGGGGAAACAATATGGGGTGTTATTGGGACCGAAGATAGCCATGATTGTGAAGAGCATGGGCATCGGTATGGTTCTGGACGGTGAACATTCCAAGGTGGAACTTGATCGGCTTGTCAAGTCGGTGTGGAGCGTGATGACACCGCATATTCCCATAAAATTCAAAGAAGAAATAAAAGGAATAGTGGCCGGTGCGCGAGAGGCGGGAGTCGAATTGACGCAACTTGAACTTATCACTCCGTTGTTGATCGCGAACATAAGCGATATGAGCGATAAGAATTTGTTGTTAAAAGAATACTCCTATTTGTTGCCCAAGTTGAACGAATTGGCGTACACGTGCTCCGCATTCGCCGCGTGGGGCGAGCGAACCGAAGAAGGAAAACTCTTTTCCAGCCGGGTGCTGGACTGGAAGCCCGGCACGGGCACCGATAAATTCAAGCTGATAACGGTTTACGAGCCGGTTGATGGCAACGGGAAAAAGCTGAACGCGTATATGACGGTGGGTTATATCGGTTTCATCGGAGCTACGAACGGAATGAACGACAAGGGCATAACAGTGTCCGAGATCGGCTCGGAGAACAAGGTCGAGAAATTGGACGGTATGCCGTGGACTTTGATGTTCAGGCAAGTGCTGGAGGACTCGAACAGTCTCGACGATGCGATTAAAATCGTGCGCGACGCGGAAAATACAATCGGGTACAATTTCGTGATAGGGGATGGTGATGCGGAGAATTACGGGCGCGAAGCTTGGCGGCCGCGGGCGGCGGCGGTGGAGGAGAACGGTGAATATACTGCGGTGATGTATGACGATGATCCCGTGGACCGCGATGCCGTCTGGCGTGATTCCAACGGGAAGGAAATTCTTGTGAAAGGCGCTCCGGTGCATTACGGAACTCCGTTGAAACAGGCGGTCCTGAGAGCGGATGTGGCCATGAACCCCGATGTGCGGAAAACACAAATGGCGGACCACGGGCCGGGGAATGCGGACGGCGGCAAGAATCCGGTCGAAGGCGGATCTTATCGTGATCGCCACAAATCTCAGTATGATGCTTTGACGGCGCTCGCCGCCGGCGGAGAGTTTCGTAATCCATATACCAAGGAATTAGTTTTCAAGCAGACAGGCGTAAAAAAGCTGATCGATGCTCAAACCGCTCTTCAATTAGCTTCCGCCGTGGCGATACCGGATCAGAATGTTCTATCGATTGTTTACGCCGCAACCGATCTCGATTTCTACGTCTCTTGGGAGAATACCTCCGGCGCCGAATGGCAACCGGCATTCAAAATGCCGTATCTGAAATTGAAGATGAAGGATATATCGGACAAGGAATGGTGACTTTGCGACGAGACGGACATTCCTAAAGGTAATTTACCGAATTTCCCTGTTCGAGCAAAATAATGGCAGATGAAATGAACCTGCCATTCCTGAATATCGCAACTTTCCAATTCATATCGATGATAGATGAGTATTATGCTATACAGGGTCTTCACTCAAATGAAGATTGTCGCGCTTCATGATTGTATTGAGTTTGAGGGAGCTCATCAGGATACTGTATAATATCGTTGGAGAAAAGAGTTAAAACGGCTGAGGAGCAAAGATTGACGGCAATGAATTTCGAGAAGATCCGGATTTCCCTCATAGCCGTTTTCTTTCTGGTGGCGATATTTCCACTTTCACTTCTTTCAAGAAAAATAGTCTTGCAAGGTGAGTATCTGATAAAGGAGAAGGCCTCTGCTCATTTGATAGATCTTGCGAAGGGAAATGTAAATGCCCTTGAAAGATTCATGAATGAGAGAATAAACGACATACAGGTCATGTCGAAGATGGTGTCCGCGCGTGGAAGCGACCGAGGATTCGTAATAAAGCAGTTGGAAAACATGAGGAAGCAGTATCGAATATATCCGGGTATCGTGCTATCTGACAGTGAAGGCCGTCCCCTGATAGGCACGAAAGGGTTGACGTCCGAAAGCATCTTGAGAGTTGAACGGTTTATCAAAAGAGGAGGCATCGTTTCAAGCGGCGTCGGCGACGTGGAAATGTTAAAGGTATCGGATGGAACAATCCCGGCCGTTATTATCTGTTCACGTCTCAAGGGGGCTGGCGGCGGTTACGATTATTTATGCGGGATCGTGGATTTCAGATATGTGAACAAAATACTTAAGGAGAGCGAAATCGGCGGTACGGGTGAAGTGTACATAGTTAACAAGGTCGGGTATTTTTTAACGGCGTCGCGCTTTGGAGCGAGGATCCTGAAAGACAAATATTCGCTTTTCTTAGATGAAAGAGAGCCGGCGCCGGCGTCGGAAGTGACTGATTACAGAGGGCATAAAGTTCTTCACACGCAAAGAAAGGTTGGAGATTATCCTTGGTATGTAATTGCGGAACAGGACAAGAGCGAGACGCTTGCGCAGATCGTAAGATTACGGAAAGAGACCTTGTTTTATGTTTTTCTGATAACGGTAGTTGTATTTGCGATGTCATACATTGTATCGATGTTGATTGTAAATACCTTGAAGTCAAAATACAGATATGAGAAGGAGCTTGAATTTCAGGTTATTCAGAAAGACAAGCTGGCGGCTCTGGGATTACTTTCCGCGGGGCTTGCACACGAACTGAACACGCCTCTTGCGAACGCTTTGCTTTATGTGCAGATCGCGCGTGAAGAGTTAAAAGAAAACGAGCATGAGTCTTTGGATGACAGGCTGTTGACGATAGAAGACGAAGTGAAACATGGCGGTGAAGTGGTGAAAAACCTTCTGGGGTTTTCCCACAGTGCTCAAGATGGTAAAAAGAGTGCGAATGTCAACGACGTCATATCGAAGTTATTGTCGATAGCAGGCCCGCATTGCGAATCCAAAGGTTTGTTGATGCACGTGGACTGCGAGGAAGGCATTCCGAATGTGGCGGCCGAAAAGAGCACGTTGCAGGAAATAATCACGAACATAGTGGTCAACGCGATAGACACCATGCAGTGCGGCGGAGACATAAGGATATCGACAAGATATATTCCGTCGATAGGGAAGATAAGGATTGATGTGTCCGATACAGGGCCCGGAATACCCAAGGATGCAATTAGCAGGATATTCGACCCGTTTTACACAACAAAGAAACCCGGAGAAGGGACGGGACTCGGATTGTTCATGTGCTATCAGATGGTGCGTAAACTCGGTGGAGATATAAAGGTGGTAAGCAAAAGCGAAGGAACGGAAAAGACGGGAACGACTTTCACCGTTGAATTGCCCGCCGAAACGGAGCGAAGCTTGTAAAAAGGTGACTCGATGAACGGATATAAAATATTGGTTGTTGAAGACGACAAGAAAATGCGGGATGGTCTTTTCTATGTCATGACGAAGGAAGGATACGAGGTGGATGCGGTCGATTCCGGCGAGGCGGCCTTGGGACGAATAAAAAATCATGCTTACGACCTCGTCATCTCGGACATGAAACTTCCCGGTATCGACGGCATGGAAGTTCTCAAAGCGGTGAAGAATTATGACAAAGACATAAGCATAATAATAATCACTGCGTACGGCTCCGTTTCCGCGGCCGTCTCATCCATGAAAGAAGGCGCCGATGATTATGTCTTGAAGCCGTTTGATATGGAAGAGTTGAAATTCGTAGTGAGGAAAGTTTTTGAGAAAAGGGAGTTGGTCACGAAAAATCTACTGTTGCAAAGCCAACTGGAAAAGAAATACAAGTTTGACAACATAATAGGATCAAGTGAGAGCATAGTTAAAGTATTCAAATTGATAAATCAGATTAACAACTCAAAGACGACGGTTTTAATTCAAGGAGAAACCGGAACGGGAAAGGAACTCGTTGCAAAAGCCATACACTTCAACAGCATACGGGCGTCAAAACCTTTCTTGCCGGTGAATTGCGCGGCGCTGAATGAAAACCTGCTTGCGAGCGAATTATTCGGCCATGTGAAGGGGGCTTTTACAGGAGCGGTGAAGGACAAAAGGGGCATATTCGAGGTGGCGGAAGGAGGAACTGTTTTCCTCGATGAAATCGGCGACATAGATACAGGGATGCAACAGGTCCTCCTGAGAGTCCTCGAGGATGGCGAGATACAACCCGTGGGCTCGACGGAAAGAAGAAAGACTTCAGTCCGGATAATCGCTGCTACCAACAAAGACCTCGAACAAATGATAAAGGAAGAGCGTTTTCGGGAAGACCTCTATTTCAGACTAAATGTTATTACGATAAAGATGCCGTCTCTCAGAGAGCGAAAAGAGGATATCGGAATACTGGCGCGGCATTTTCTAAAGATCTATTCGAATGAGAACAATAAAAACATAACATCGATTTCTCCGGAAGTTTTGTATCTGTTGGAAGAATACATCTGGCCGGGGAACGTGCGAGAACTTGAAAATGTCATAGAGCGGGCAACATTACTTGAGACGACTAACGAGATAACGCCTGAAAGCCTTCCACCGTCAATTATGGATTTTTTTCAGCCTAAAGGAGGCGCGGCCTGCGGTTCGGATGATGTTGTGACCTTGGAACAAGTGGGACGCTGTCACATTTTGGATATATTGAAGGCGTCAGGCGGAAACAAGGCCAAGGCGGCGGAGATGCTCGGGATAAACCGGACTACCCTTTGGCGTATGATGAAACGGCTTAATATTGCGATAGATGATCAAGTGTAAATATCACCTCAAATTTGTTGCATAATGCAACTCGCGTGTTGCATTATGCAACTTCAACTCGCATGCGTCTTTTGTTGAACGCATGAAAACCCTCATAACAGAACGTTATTTAAAACCCCGGAATCTGGCACGGAATTTGCCTCTTATGTTCGGTGCCGTGTCGAGTCGCAAAACTCATTCGACACAGATTCGCGCGACTGGTCTATTCAGCGCAAATAACAAAGGGAGGGTTCTTATGAAGAAATATGTGATAGACGATCTTGATAATTGGGACACAGTCCTTAATACGCTCGAAGAGCTAAAAAACAAAAAACTTTTGGACAGCCATCAGGATGAACTTATACGGCTCATAAGATACAACGACAATTGGCGGTTGAGGGAGGCCGCGTTGCAAGCCGCGTGTCATGTGAGGAAACCGACGCGGGACTTGATCGACGAAGTAATGAATATCGTCGTTAGAGAGGACGTCGGTATCGATGCGAGGATTTTCGCCGTCGAAGCCGCGGAAAGCATGATCGAGAATGCTTTTAGCCTGAAGAAACCCGAGAAAAGGGACATTCAGGCTATAGCCGCGCAAACGGTGCAGCGCCTCAGATACCTCCGGTCTTGCCCGCAAGTTCCGATATTTACATCGGCGCTTAATAAGGCGCTTGGGAGAATTAATGATTTATTGAAAACCGCCTGACACGATGACAGCGCTGTAATATCCCGAAAGGAGAAAGACAATGATAATCGGTGTTCCAAAAGAGATCATGCCTCAGGAAAACAGAATTGCGGTGCTTCCCGAAAATATCGCCAAGTATAAGGCCATGGGATTCAACGTGGTGGTTGAAACCAATGCCGGCGCCGGGGTCTATCAATTTGACGAGGATTATGAAAAAGCGGGCGCTAAGATCGCGGAGGACGCTCGCGCCGTCTATGAAACAGCAGACATTATTCTGAAAGTGAAGGAGCCTATGCTCGATGATAAAACCGGCGCCCATGAAATATACATGTTACGGAACAAGCAGTTCTTAGTGACGTTCCTGCATCCGGCGGCACCGTCGAACCACGGCATGATAAGGAAACTAAGGGATAAAAATATAACCGCGTTCACCATGGACGGCATTCCGAGAATTTCGCGCGCGCAGAGGATGGACGCCCTAACCTCGATGAGCACTATAACCGGTTATAAAGCGGTGCTCATAGCCGCGAACCAGTTTTCAAGATTCATTCCGATGATAGGCGCTTCGATAGGGATGACGAAGCCCGCGAATATCCTTGTGATCGGAACCGGCGTGGTGGGCTTGCAGGGCATAGCGACCGCAAAGAGAATGGGCGGTGCGGTGAAGGCGATCGACATAAGACCGGCCGCGAGGAAAGAGGCTGAATCGCTCGGCGTCAAGACGGTGGGGTTCGACATGCCTCCCGAAGTCGCCATGGGAGAAGGCGGATATGCAAAGGCTCTGTCATCCGAATGGCTCGATAAGGAGCATGAGGCGATAAGACAGACCGTTGTGGAATCGGACATTGTGATTCTCAGCGCGCTCGTACCCGGCGAGGTGGCCCC
The DNA here is from genome assembly GCA_022709505.1 of bacterium. GTDB lineage: Bacteria > UBP15 > UBA6099 > UBA6099 > UBA6099 > JAKLIR01. Next base: position 20,384 of record JAKLIR010000001.1, read on the forward strand.
CATACTGGTGACGGAAGACATGGTTGAAAAAATGAAACCGGGGTCGGTCATTGTGGATGTCTCCATCGACCAAGGAGGCAACTGCGCCTTGACCGCGCCGGGAAGCATGACGACAGTACACAACATCCACATCTGCGGAATCAAGAACATCCCGGGTTCAGTCCCCGTCCATTCCTCATGGATGTATGCGAACAATATGTTTTATTTCATCGAAAATCTCTTCAAAGGCGGCCTTGGTGCATTTGACACGAGCGATGAGATTGTCTCTGGCACTCTTGTGACTCATGAGGGAAAAATATATCATCGCGGCGCTTTGAAAGCGATGGGAGTATCATAACACGATTTTCACCCGGAGTAACTGAAGGTCCGGAGTGAGTGCTGTTCCATAGTCTTGTTACGGTTCCAATTCGTCTGAATTCGAATCTCGGCCGCGCCGCCGAGCAGAACTGTGGTTTCGCATTGATGTAAGCAAGTTATTGAAAAGAAGGAGCGTTGAAGCATGGCGAACATTCTTTTACTCATAGGAGTGATGCTGTTTTCGTTTATCATTGGGTATATATTGATATCCCGCGTGCCGCAATTACTGCATACACCTCTTATGTCCATGACCAATGCAATATCCGCAGTCACTATTCTCGGAGTGCTCATATTGTTCTCGAAAGACATTGAAGGTATCGAGAAATTACTCGCATGCGTCGCGCTCGCGACCGCCTCGTTCAACATAATCGGGGGGTTCGCGATAACGGACAGAATGCTGACTTATTTCAAAAAAAGTAAATGAGGCAGTTTTGACATGGGACTGAACATTATACTTAACAACTCGCTGATTGATTTTCTGATCATCTTCATTCTGATTTACGGTATATCGCGATTCCGCAATCCACCCGGCGCGAAGGTCGGCAACCGGACCGCCGCATTTGCGCTGTTCAGCGCGGTCTTGCTCGTTATCGCAAGGCATGGAATACATGATCCGGTTGCCGTTGTCATTACACTCCTAATAGGTTCCGCGGCAGGATTGTATCTGGCGAAAACAGTGAACATGATACAAATACCGGCGATGGTCGCGTTCCAGCACGGAGCGGGCGGGGTGGCTGCTTTTCTGGTGTCTTTCGTGGAACTGACATCCGTTGGCAAGACCCACGCTGCGATGAATGAGATTTCCGGGATACTCGGTCTTGTGATCGGAGCGGCCACTTTCAGCGGGAGTATGATCGCGAGCGGAAAACTCTCCAACAAGCTGAAACAGACACCGCAAAATATCCGCTTCCACTCTCATATCGCCTTAGCCGTCTTGATATCGATAATAGCGCTCGGCGCAATGTCGTTCCATCTGCCGCAGCAGCAGGATAAGATGATCTTCGTCTCCATGATAGTTCTTTCCGCCGCGTTCGGTGTGATCGTCTCGATCCGCATAGGCGGCGCCGACATGCCCGTACTGATATCATTTTTGAACGCCTCGGCCGGCCTTGCGGCGGCATTCTGCGGCATGATTATCGAAAACAAGCTTCTCATAGCGTGCGGGGCTACCGTGACAGCGTCCGGGTCCATCCTTACTCACGTGATGTGTAAAGCCATGAACCGCAAACTGATATGGATATTTATCCCGAGGAAAACTGTCACTGCGAAAAAAGCCCCGGGAGCTAAAAATGTCAGCACAGCCGTAACAGCGCCGCGGGCTGTTAAAGATGAGAGCAAAAGTCCTTCGGACCCAATCGCAACGGCGGCTCGGTTGGCGCTCGAGGCGGATAATGTGATCATCATACCGGGATACGGAATGGCGATCGCTCAGGCTCAGAGTGAAGTCGCGGCATTTGCGAAGCTCATGTCCGAAATGAAAAAGAAAGTCAGGTTTGCGATTCATCCCGTGGCGGGAAGGATGCCGGGACACATGAATGTGCTGCTTGCGGAAGCGGAAGTAGAATATGAGATGTTGTTCGAAATGGACGATATTAATCAGGATTTCAAGCACACCGATCTGGTTTTGATTGTTGGCGCGTGCGACGTAGTCAATCCCTCAGCGATCAGCGTCGAGGGCACCCCTATCTCCGGCATGCCCATTCTTCGCGCGAATGACTCGAAAAATGTAATATGCTGCAACTTCGACACTAACCCCGGATACTCCGGCGTTCGGAACCTTCTCTATGAAATGGATAAAACGATTTTGCTTCTCGGTGATGCGAAGCAAACGGTCGGACGTTTGATAGAACGAGTGCGATCTGGCGTGGCGGAGACGATTCCCGAGGATGAAAAGAAACCAACATCGAACTATGAAAAAGCGGCGCAAACGCTGACGTCGGCAAAAAGCGTGATAATCGTTCCGGGGTACGGCATGGCGATCGCTCAGGCTCAGTTTAAGGTCGCCGAAATGGCGCGATTACTCGAAAAAAACAATACCGTTGTGAATTTCGCGGTACACCCGGTCGCGGGGAGGATGCCGGGCCACATGCATGTTCTTCTCGCGGAAGCTGAAGTGGACTATGAAAAGCTGAAAGAGATGGATGTGATCAACCCGATGTTTAAAGATGCGGATGTCGTTCTTGTCGTCGGGGCATGTGATGTGATCAATCCATCCGCCATCAGAATTGAAAACACGCCGATTTCGGGCATGCCGGTATTGTCTGTTATCGATGCGAAAAACATATTAATTTGCAACTATGACGAGAAGCCGGGATATTCCGGCGTGGACAATCCGCTGTACAGGGAACGGAAAACCACGTGTCTTTTCGGAGACGCCCGGGAGACAATCACGAAATTGATATCACTTTGCTCTGAAACTACGGCTTGATGCTACTGCCGATGCGTGATCCCGGGCGATATGAAAGATTAAGGGGTGGGGTTGGATAAACCAATTGTTGATGCATGGAGAGTTGTTGTATGATGTAATGATCGGGCGATGAAAGCATCCTCGGCCGGGGATGCGTCCGGGCATACGTAACTGTTCATGCTGACAGTGTGGTGGAAACCTAAGTGGCGGGAGAACGATATAATCTGAACCTCGAGTTTTTAAGAAAGCGCGACCGCGATTTGGCTGAGGCGGTGGTCGAGGCTGCCGCATCTTCCGCGAAAGTAACGGAGATACTTCACGGGAACTTCAACGCAAGCAATGTTTTCGGCGGTGATTTGCGGAAGACGACCGTCCCCGATGAGAAATTCTCACTCGTTCTGGGACTCGGAGATGATATATCCTTGTTCAATACAATCGCGAGGAAGGATGGTTCGTTTTGTTTTATATTCGAGGAAGGCATCGAAAAGCTGATTCACGTAATGAGAAAGGAAGATTTAAGGGATTTATTTCTGTCTGAGAACATTTCCTTTTTTTGTGGAAAAGAATCCTTCAATGCTTTTTTAGACAGTGCCGAGAATGCGATATATAGATGGGTTTTGGATATGGTTGTCGGCGGTGGACATTCGCCGGATAGAGTAGATGCCGCCATGTTTGTAAACGACACGATGAGCCCGGAGGAGATAGGCTCATACAGTATTTATGAAGATTATGCAAAGCAACTGATTGCGAAACTCGAGATGCATTTAAACTGCTTGAAAGCTATCAAGGAAGGTTGCGGCGATCTCGCGGAGTATCTGGGGAAGGAGAGTAAGGACATTGTGATGGATGTTTTTTCGTCCACGAAAACACTCTCTGACGATTGGTATGAATTCAATCCCGAGACACCGGAAGAAATCCACGAATGGTACTGTAAAACAGACAAATATCTGTATGAACTTTGCTTTTATCACAGCGTAAGCCCGACCTATCCGATTGTTGTTAAAGTGGTTGAACTTTTCTGTGACAGATTCGGGGGCAGGATACTCGATTTCGGCGGCGGGGACGGCGATATGAGTATCCGATTATCGCGGAAAGGGCAAAATGTCGAATATTGCGATGTCTCCGGTAAAACGATGGATTTTGCTCTTTGGAGATTTAAAAAACACGGGCTGAATATTAGAACGATGGTTTCAACTGAGCCGGACACGATAATCCTTGAAGGGAATTACGATGTGATACTGGCGCTCGACGTGCTGGAGCATCTCGTCAATCCTCTTCACTATTGTTCGGTGTTCCACGAACATCTTTCGGATAACGGGCTGTTGATCGGCAGGCCGTCTTTCGGAAACGACCCTCTTCATCCGATGCATTTGAAGGAGAATATGAAATACAACGAAACATTCGCGGAGACCATGAAGAATATCGGCTTTGCGGAAATCAATCTGAATACGGGAATAGATATCATCAGCGTATGGATGAAAACAAGAAATTAAAGTGGAAAATAAAGATGTACGTGGCATAGAATTATCATATTTAAACCGTCACATTAAAAAGAAATGTATCGAAAGGACGCGCATCCGAAACACGAGTTGACTCATCCTGTTACGGTGGTTTCGAAATATGAAGATATGTCTTAAATGCGGCAATAGATTCGAAAGACCTGAATGGGAATGCCCCGCATGTAATTTTGCTCCCACGAACAAAGGTGGGTTTCTTTCTTTCGCGCCTGAACAGTCGAACGGCGGCGATGGTTTCAAGGAAGAATATTTTGCTGAATTGGAGAGTGTGGAGAACAATAATTTCTGGTTCCGCTCGCGGAATGAGTTGATCATTTATGCATTGAAGCGTTTTTTCCCGGAAGCAAAAACCATGATGGAAATCGGTTGCGGGACCGGTTTCGTATTGAGCGGGATCAAGAAAGCGCTACCTGAAATTTCAGTAACGGGAAGCGAACTGTTCAGCGCGGGGCTCGGTTTCGCCGCAACGCGATTGCCCAAAGCCGACCTGTTTCAGATGGACGCACGCAAGATTCCTTTCGAGCAGGCTTTCGACGTGATCGGCGCTTTCGATCTTATAGAACACATAGAGGAGGACGAGGTGGTGTTGTCACGGATCCATAATGCACTTCGTCCCGGCGGGGGGCTGATTCTCACCGTGCCGCAGCATCCATTTTTGTGGAGCGATTTCGATAGGATCGCCTGTCATGTGCGAAGGTACCGGGCGAGTGAATTGAAGGCGAAAGTCGAGCGCGCGGGATTCAGAGTGGTCAAAACGACATCCTTTATGTACTTGCTTTTCCCATTGATGCTCGCCATGCGGCTGAAGCCTGTGCCGGACCCCGAGAAATACGATGTCATGAAACCTATGCGTCTTAGCCACGGCATAAATAATATTTTTGAAATGCTGCTCGGATTCGAGCGCGCTCTGATCCGGATGGGAGTTGCGCCTCCGTTCGGAGGTTCCCTGCTGCTTGTGGCCGAGAAGAATTAGTGCTTCAGAAAGCGATTTTCACAGTCCGAAAAAATTCAGCCGACGGTCTGTCAGAACGGTAGATATTTAGCCTGTTTAACGCACATTTCGTCGAACATCTTGCGTGCTTTATCTTTGTCCGGCGGGCATTGCGGGTCTTTGAGTAGCGCCTCGAAGGCGAGTTCCTTGTCGCCTTTCGCCGCGGCATCCACTATCAGCGACTGAAGTTCGATCTGAAGCCTCATCAGTTCCGCGAGTGATTCCTTGACCGGCGGCACTGCTATCGGGTGTATCCCATCCCCGTCGCAGAAGGCCGCAACCTCGACCATTGCGTCTTCAGGGAAATTAGGCACATAGCCTTTGTTGGGAACATTCACCGCACCCATGTAAACCCGCTCGCCCGTCGTCATGCTTTCTATGATCGGCAGGGTAAGCTCTCCCGACTTCCGTATCAGATTCTCCGGAATACGCGAATTCCTGTCGCCGCACGCCATCGTCACCGAGTTTCTCATGGCCCATTCCTGAGAGAAGAAAAAATAGAATGGATATTCCAATTTCTTTAGTTTGTTAGGCGCGGGTATATATTCCGCCACGTGACTGTCGGTGGATGTGGCGAGCATTCCGTGGTCGCGATAGAGCTGGGCGACCACGGGTCCCCAGAAAAGCGGGAACACGGAAATGTGTTCATGAACTCTCGGATAGAGGTCTTCGCCGGTCTTCTTGTTCATCAGCTTGTAGAAAAAAGTGAAGTGGTTGATACCCGACGCTTCGCCGTCGATGTCTTGTACGGGCGTGAAAAGCGCGTTCGCCACTCTTTCTATTCCGCCGTGAAGCTCGTGGCACAGCCCGACGTTGCGCAACTTCGTGTACCTGTTTATCGCCAGACAAACACGCGACATCGGGTTTGTCAGGTTTATGACGAATGCATCCGGGGCGTACTTTTCTATATCAGCGCAGATGGACAGGATCAACTTCACGCTACGGAGTGAATGGAACAATCCTCCGGGGCCGCCGTTTTCACCCATTATCTGCGACGATCCGTATTTCTTGGGAATCGTGTAATCTTGTTTCCAATATTTGAACCTTTCGTTTTCAACAGAAGTGAGCACGAATTTCGCGCCGTCGAGCGCTTTTGCTATGTCTGTTGTCTTCTCTATTTTGATCGGCGATCCGGCGTCCTCGTTCAACCGTTCCGCCGCTTTGTAGCAGATGTCGAGGCGCTTCTTGTTGATGTCCACCAGAACCAAGGTTGCTCCTCTTGCTTTCTCGGACATGATTGCGTCGTACACCGTCACCGGCCCGAAAGACATTCCCGCAGCGCCAACCAATGCTATTCTCAAATCTTCGTTCATTCAAACCCTCCCAAGAAGTTCTTTCTTAAACCATTCAAAGAGTACAAAATATAAACAATAATAACAATACATTGTCAGAAAACCCCAAATTCAGCGTATTTTGCCGGATTTGACAATTGATTTCCAGCATTTCTGTTTAATTCCTTCATTTCCAATCCGTGAAAAGGATTATTCAGAAAAATTAAAATTATTTCTAACTTCCGCAATAGAACCATCGTGGGCCGCGTATTTTTAATAGAAGGTGAGTTCAGAGATATTGGAATATGCTTATGATCGTGCGGATATCTCCATTATTTTCCGAATGGCGGATACGCTTTTAGGGGCTGCACGTACTGATTTACTTTGACTTGTAATTAGGCCGGACGGTAATAAAATGGATTATCAGGAATATTGATAGGAGATGAAAAATCATGACGACGGGAATAGACCTTAGTCTCTTTTCGCTTCAAAGCAAATTATTTCTTAGCCAGACTCTGCTTTCTTCGCTGAGTACCTCGTCATCGAACAGCACGTCGGATTCGAACTCGATAGGAAGTCTTCTTACATCGCTCTTGAACGTGAAGAATTCAGCGATCACCCAGACCTCCAACATTTCATTGCTGAATCTGAACAGCGCCGCGATGGCTTTGAATGCTTCAAACACGACATCCATATTTAGCAAATCGTCCACTCCGGACGCATCGACTCTCGAAACGGACATAACGAATTTCGTTTCCGCTTTTAACAAAGCCGTCCAACTCGACGCCGCCGGCTCTTCGCCCACCGGCGAGTTGGCGTCCCTCGCCGAGAATAATTCGGAAGCTCTCGCGTCCATCGGGATAACAGTGAACAGCGACGGTACGTTGTCAGTTGACGAGGCTGCTCTGAAAAATGCCATTGCAAATGACTCGCAGGCCGTCGAAGACGCATTCAACGGCGCCGGTTCATTCGCCGCATACGTTCAGTCGAAAGCCATGAACGCCGTTACTCAGTCTCTCTCGGGAGTGAATTTATTGTCGTCCTTGTACGGGAGTTCGTCTTCTTCCGATCTCATGACGACTCTTTCGGGACTGCTCTATAACACAACGGCATAGAATCAGGCGAAACTTTCATGGACGAAGATATTTAACGCAATCTCACTGTGAAATCATCTTCCAGTTAAATTATGAATGTATGTTGCGGTTTAAACCGAATCCTTCGTTGGGATTCGGCGGACTATCTTCGAATCCGGATTCGAAACGAACCCGTATTTATTCTCTGCTTTGAATTGTCTTCTTAAACCGAAAGACACGGCCACGACTCCCGATCTGTTTTTGATCATCAAACGAAGAGTTTTTCGCGGGAATTTTCCGATCTCTTGTAATGTCTCTCATGAAGGACGAATTTAAGGCCGATTTATTATTTCTGTGAAACATCTATAATAACTGATGCATTAAGCGGGAATGATTTTGAACGAATGAAAGGAAATCGAAAGATGAAAAGAATTATAACCGGCATAGTTTCTATCGCGATATGTCTGATGATTCCTATTGCGGCGCACTCGGTCGATAAAAAGAACACGGCTTCCGGCGAGGCGAAGCCTTCCGTGAAACAAGAGGGGAAGAGCACGTCGAAAAAGGATTTGGCGATCGTATTGGACATCGGGAAAACCGCCGAAGATATCTTTAACAATGTGAATGCCGGGAAATGGAAAGCGGTGCCCGGCAAGATCAAGCATCTGAGAACGGCGGCGCTGAACAGCGATCTTGCTCGCATAATAGGCGGCGATGACGCGAAGAAAGTGAACACCGCGTTGGATGCGATCGAAAAGGCCGCCGCGGATAAAGACAAGAAAAGCGCGCTCGAAGCTGCGAATCAGTTAACATTTTTAGCTATTAACATAGCGGGGCGCTACAACCCGGCGATTCCGGTGGGAATTTCGCTGCTCGAATATTTCGGCCGCGAACTTCAGCTCGGTGCGGCCGCGAAAGATACCGCACGAATAAACGCCGCGATAAAAAATATCAGAAACACATGGGACATGGTTAAGGGGCCTGTCCGCGAGCATGGCGGCGTCGTCGAGGAAAAAGCATTCTCCCTGCTCGTGCTCGGGCTTGAAAAAGCGGGCTCGTCCTCTGCAATCGTCAGTTTGTATCCGCGAGTGATCGAGCAAGTGGGCCGGCTCGAAAAGGTCTTCGAAAAGAAGCGTTGATGTTGAAACGAGTATGTGGAACAATCGGATATGAACAACATCTTCGCGGCGACGGAGAGTAGCCGGGCTTCGAAACAAAAGGGGAAGTATGTTGATTCCGAAGCCGAAAGGATATAATTTTCATAGGAGGATATTATGGCGATAGAAGCGTACGACAGTCTCTCGATCTGGAGATGTCCTTCGCTCGGCGGTCCGGTGCCGTTCAGCCATTGTCGAAAAACAAACAATAATCTTCCATGCCAAAGCATAGTCGCGTGTTGGAGCAACCAGATAGATTTGCAGGCTTTTCTTAGCGAAAACTACACTCACGAGGAACTGCAACAAGCATTAGGCGTCCCCAAAAAAAGCCGGATCGAAACGATCCTCGAAGCACTGGATAAAAGCAAACAAAAATAGTTGTCTTGCCAAGATTTTTCGTTTCCAAGCAACCTTCAATTTGTAGTTTCATGTGAGCGATGCTCCCGCATCGTGAAAAAGTGTGGATTACTGTTGACTAACCTGTTTGACTACTGCCGTCGTAAGCATTATCTAAAGAAAATCGGGAAATATTTTTATTTGAAGCTATAATCGAACGCCAGTTGTTGACACAAGGGGAATTTAGCTATAATTAAATATATTCGTGTCTTCGGAAGATAATATCAATGTATATGGCCATCAAAAGAACCGCATTGTTTTATATTGGTTTATTTGTTTTGTTATCATATTCATCCGTCTATGCCGCCAATAACACATATCAGTAGGTTTTTGCTTTAACATAAACTCCGGAATCGATGGGCAATACAAAGCGGTGTTTACAGATTGGGTGAAAGCTCTTGGAGAAAAAGAGGGCATAAATTTTGAAATAAAAAATTATAACGATCCACAAAAATTCATAGACGATGCCAATAAGGGTTTGATAGACATAGCCGCGGCGATACAAGAGGAAGATTATTACTCTATCTTAAAAAAGAAAAAATTGACGCCGTTTATGTCCGTCAAGGTATTCGAAAAAAAGGAATTCATATATTGCCTTTATGCAAAGAAAGGAAAAGATTACAAAAACATAAGCGATCTGAGAGGCAAGCATGTTTTAACAACTAAAGAAATGAGTAAGTATTTCATTTTGAGGAAGCTCATCGGAAAAAATCCTGAGGAAATGTTTGTGCTGGGGATAAGCCCTAACGCACTTTCGGCGATATACGCACTCGGGCTGGACGACACCGATGCGGTTTTTACCGCCGATATGACTCTTGATTATTTTAAGATAACCAACCCGGGCCCGGTCAGGAAAATTGTTCCCGTGGCATGCACCGGGGGGATAAGATACCTTCCAATATTCAAGTCTTCAAAAGTTAGCGATTCCCTTGCACGGAAGTTTGTGGATTTCGCTTTGAATATTGAAAATGTAGCCGAAATGAAGAAATACATTCCCTTGATGAAACAAGTTAAATTTTCTTTTTATACCGTAACGGAAGACGATTATAAATCTTTCGTAAGTCTGCTTGATGAAGGGAAAAAGCTCGGCTGGAATAAAGATTTTGATAATTGGCTCAAATATCAAAAGAAATAGACGGGAAGAATATTTCTTTCATCTCAGATTCCATTCCATCCATTTTCTAATGAATGAGGAACGGTTTAAGATGCAGAAAATCGAAAAATATGACTACTAAAGGCCAGAGGTATCTGTGAAAAACGGCAATCACCGGCAAAGCGCAACAGAGACCGATCAGCGCGCCCGCGGCGACATCGGAAGGATAGTGCGCGCCGACGTATATCCGTGAAAATGCTCCGAGAAAACCTATCGCCAGAAACAATGGCGCGAGATTCGGAAAATATGCGGCCAGCAAAACCGCGCTGCCGATGTATGCAGAGGAGTGCCCTGATGGGAATGACGATGTTCGAGAGAAAAAACGGGCCGGGACTCTTAAAGAGACGCCTTCGATTGTTTTGTACGGTCTGTCCCGCCACCAGATGTTCTTAATAACACCTTCCGCCGCGAGTTCCGCCAATCCAATTCCAGATAGCATCGCCAACACAGGTTCGAGCAAGGGTTTTTCGAGCCATATAATCCCGATAAAAAGAACGAGAACGGAACCGATGATCCACAGTCTTCCGCTGTTTCCGGCGTTGGATAACACCGGCATAACCACGTCGAAGACAGGATTACGGAGCCGGTCGTAGCAGAATAGAAAAATCTTCTCGTCGGTTTTCCGGAACCGGCCGTTTATTGTTTTCGCGCGGTTTTCTTCACTTATCATAATAGGTCATAAATTTTGGCATCTGGCGATATTCGAGTCAAGACGGGGTTTTGGGAGCGGCTGGATTATATTTTTAACTGAACTCCGACTTCCATAACTTGTTCTGGGGGGATTTCGTAGAAAGCGGTTGCGTCCTGAGCGTTTCGGGACATGAATGCAAACAGCGCCGCGAAACGAGGTTTCATTGCGCCGCCTCCGGGCAGCAATTTCTCTCTACCGAGGAAGAAACAAGCTTTACCGGCATCGAAATCCAACCCTTTTTCACGCGCAAGTTCGAACGTTTTTTTTATGCTCGGGCTTTCCATATATCCGTGTGATATCTGAACCCGGTGGAACCCCATTCCGAGTTCCTCTACCTTTACTTTTTCCTCGTCGGGAACTCGCGGTTCGTCCTTACTTGAAAAATTCAGGATTGCGACTTGGCTGTGAATAATCCCGTTTTGTGAAAGATTTTTAAGAAGGGCGGGAGGCACTATTTCCGGGTTGCCAGTCATGAAGACCGCTTGACCGGGTACTCGTTGCGGGGGATTACTTCTAATGGTTTTCATAAAGTCGCTGAAAGAAACCGTGCGTGACTTTAACTCCGCCGAAAGGACTTCGCGGCCTTTCTTCCATGTGGTCATCAGGAGGAAAATACCGCCGGCGATGACGAGAGGGAACCACGCGCCGTTGAAGAGCTTTGTCATGTTGGCGCTGAAAAAGGTGATGTCCACGATAAGGAACATGCATACGATGCCGCCGGCGATGAGACGACTCCAGCGCCAGCGTTCGCGCGCGACGCGGTAGAACAGGAAAGATGAAATCAGCATGGTGCCGGTCACGGCGACACCATAAGCGGCTGCGAGCCTGCTCGAAGATTTGAATCCGAGAACAAGCCCGATGCAGGCGATCATCAGAAACCAATTGACGGCCGGCACGTATATCTGACCCACGTGGTGCTGAGAGGTGTGCAGTATCCTCATGCGCGGCAGATAGCCGTACTGCATGGCCTGCCGTGTCAGGGAGTATGCGCCGGAAATGACCGCTTGCGATGCTATTACGGTCGCCATCGTCGCGAGAATTACCATCGGTATCACGAACCAATTGGGAACCAATCCATAGAACGGGTGGAAAGTTTCTTTAGGGTTTTCAAGCAAGAACGCGCCTTGCCCGAAGTAGTTTAGAAGCAGCATGGGCATCGCGAAGAACAGCCACACGATGCGTATCGGCTTCTTTCCGAAATGACCGAGGTCCGCGTACAAAGCTTCCGCTCCTGTAACGCAAAGAAAAACCGAACCCATGGCGAGGAAACCGTGAAACTTGTTGTTTACGAGAAATTTTATTCCGTGCCACGGAAAAAGGGCCTGAAGAATGTCCGGCCTCTTGATTATCGCATTTAGTCCGAATGAACCGATGACCACCATCCAAACTACGATGATTGGGCCGAACAGGGCGCCTATGCTTGCCGTGCCCCTGTACTGCAACACGCAGAGCAGCGCGAGTATCGTGACCGTAGCAGGTATGATAAACGGCTTTAAGCCCGGCGCGACTCTTTCGAGCCCTTCGACGGCGCTGAGCACCGAGATCGCTGGCGTGATCATCCCATCTCCGTATAGCAGAGAAGCCCCGAAGAGACCCATCGCTATGAGAAGCCAGCGGTTCGATTTGTTTTTCGAAACGATCGACGCCACCAGCGATGTGAGAACCAGCACTCCGCCTTCGCCTTGATTGTCGGCTCGGAGAATAAAAATCAGATATTTCAATGTAACGATGATCGTCATCGCCCAGAAAATCAGGGACACGATTCCGATCACGTTCGCACTCAACGGATGTATTGCGGCTTCGCCGGTGAAACATTCGCGTATGGCGTATAGCGGGCTTGTTCCGAGGTCGCCGAACACCACGCCGAGAGCCGCCAATGAAAGCCCGGCCAATTCGAGATTTTTCGCGTTTGGTCGTTGAACTGTTTCTTGTTTATCTTTTAATTGGGAGTCTTCCGCGTTGTTCATATTGAGAGCTTATTATCCTACTCGCATACTGCCGTCTTAGCATTTTATTTTGATTCGTCAGTTCGCACCGATTACCGCGAACTTGAAATTCGCTTCCGTATTCTACCCCATCCTAATAATAAAAAAAAGTTGAGCATGGGAAAATGTCACGGAAATCGATTTTTCCGGGCGCCTGCTTTCGGCGAGAAATCATGCCCCGAAAAACTTTTTTCCGTTAAAGAATGCATTTATGGGAAATACAGGCTAAATTATCGAGCGGAAAGTGATGTTGCTGTTTGTTTCTATTGTTACAATATAGCGGCGAGTGTTATATTGAGCCCATGACAGCTAAGGAAAAACATTACAAATGAAAAAAACGATCGTTGGCATTGGTCTTGCATCTTTCGCAGTGTTCTTGCTCTATGTAGGCCCGATAGCGATGGCGGTTTGGCTCTTGGTGGCGACTTTTTTCGGTCTCAAGGAATATTATGATCTTCACCGAAAAAATGGCGTTTACGCGTTACCTTGGTTAGGAATCCCCGTCGGGTGTTCCTTCATTGTTCTCGCACTGTTGCCGATTTATATTAAAGGTAAGATATTCGGCCCGCAGAACTTCGCGCTTATGGTCACTTTCATAGTGCTGGGAACGCTCGTTTACCAGTTTTACTTCGCTGCGAGAGGAATGAAGCCCATAAGCTCCGTGGATATAGCAGTCACGATTTTCGGCAGTTTGTACGTGGGCGGCCTTTTAAGCTACATACTTCTGGTTTGGGATCTCGGAGTGAAGTATTTTCCGGACGACCATTTGAAAACGAATCTATGCGTCTTCATGCCGTTCTGGGCGGCTTACGGATCTGACAGCGCCGCGTTTCTCGTAGGATCAAAATTCGGGAAGAACAAGATGTTCCCGAAAGTCAGTCCCAATAAAACGATAGAGGGAAGTATGGGCGCGATGGTTTTTTGCGTGGCCGGGATAGTAATAGTCGGCCGCATTTTGGGCTATCCGTTCCTTCCTCTTATCGGAATCGGAATCCTGTCCGGCGCGGCTGCGCAGGTGGGCGATTATTGTGAATCGGTTTTCAAGCGCGAACACGCGGTAAAGGATTCGGGCAGCACGTTCGGCTCCACCCACGGCGGTTTTCTCGATAAGATGGACAGCATAGTTTTTACGCTTCCGGTTATCTATTATTTCCTTTATTGGTTCCGCCCACCGGCCGTATCGGGAGGATAGAAATTTCCTTTCCGCCCGGAAGGGTGGAAGCATATCTCTTTCCGGATTTTCGCATCGAAATTTCAGAACGCGTGTTTCAGCGACTTTTTATAGTGAGTTTCCCCGTCAGGCGTGTGGCTTCGGACGAACTCCCGACGAAGATGGTGAATTCGCCCGGTTCGACTATTTCCCTCATATCCTTGTCGAAGATGGTCAGATTCTTCCTCGGTTTGATTGTGAATACAACGGTTTTAGTTTCTCCGGGTTCGAGTGAGACCCGTTCGAAACCGGCGAGTCTCTTGTCATAGGTGACAACGCTCGCGACCTCGTCTCTCGTATAGAGCTGAACCACTTCGTCTCCTTTGTATTTACCCGTGTTCGTGACCTTGCATGAGACTTTCACATCCGATTCCGCATCTGCCGAATTCGGAGAGATTTTCAGATCGCCGTACTCGAACGTCGTGTAGCTCAACCCGAATCCGAAAGGATAGAGAGCGCCGCTGGCCATCGAGTCCACGCCTTCGAGAAGTTTCTTCGCTTGCGGAAGTTGCGAGCCGTATTTGAACGGGAAATTAAAAGGGATCTGCCCGACGGTTTTCGGAAATGTTATCGGAAGCTTACCGCTGGGATTATTGAGCCCGAAGATTGTTTCGGCGATGGCCTGCCCGGCGTATTCGCTCGGGAACCACGCCTCTATTATCGCCGGAATGTATTTCTGAATGTAGTTGATTGTCAGAGGGCGGCCGTTGATGAGTACGACGATTATTGGTTTGCCGGTTTTGTATAGCGCTTCCACGAGGTCTTCCTGATTTCCGGGAAGGTTCAGCGATGTTCTCGATTTGGATTCGCCCACCGTTTTTTCGTTGTCTCCGACGGCCACGACGATGACATCGACGTCTTTCGCCGCCTCGACGGCTTTAGAGATCATGGATTTTTGTTTCTTTGCAATCGGTTTGTCATAGAGTTCGTTTTCGGGCCAATTTGAGTCGTAATGGTCGCATCCTTGAGAATAGCGAACGTCCACGCGGTCGCCCACGAGCTGTTTGATCCCTTTCAGCACCGTTATCACGTCTATCTCCGAAGGACCGTAACGGCTGATCATCGGACTGGTCGCATCTGCGTTCGGGCCTGTGACGAGGATGGATTTTATCCGTGACGCGTCGAGTGGAAGCAGATCCTTGTTTTTGAGCAGCACGAGCGATTCGCGCGAGCTTTGAAGCGAAACCTTCCTATATTCCGGATTGCTGATAATGGTGTCCGCCGCGTCCGGGTCCTTCACGTACGGTGAGTCGAACAGGCCGACTTTGAACTTGACCCGGAGGATGTCGCGCACGCGCTCGTCGAGCACGCTCATGGGTATTTTGCCTTCGGCGACGAGTTTTCTCAGCGGGACGACATAGTTGTCCGGCGGCGTGAAGTTCGTTCTGATGTTGAGGCCGGCCATGACGGCGAGATAAACGGATTGCTTGTAATCGGCGGCTATGTGATGCTTGGCGTTGATGAACTCGACCGCGCCGCTGTCCGATACGATGTAGCCTTTAAAACCCCATTGCTTTCTGAGGAGGTCGGTCATGAAGTAATGGCTCGCGGTGATCGGGATACCGTCGAAGTCGTTATAAGAACTCATCAATCCGAGAATGTGGGCTTCGGTCACCGCCTCTTTGAAAGGTTTGAGGAGTATTTCGTAAACTTCGTGCGGCGTAACGTGCGGATCGGTCCGGACTTCGCCGTCTCTTCCCCCCTTGGGAACGCTGTAAACCGCGTAGTGCTTTGCAGTGGATGCGATCCCCTCGCTCTGAATGCCGAATATCATTTCCTTGCCGAGTTCGGAAGCGAGGTATGGGTCTTCGCTGTAGCATTCGACCACTCGCCCCCACCGGGGATCGCGGGCGAGATCGAGAATCGGAGAATAGACGTTCGTGTAGCCGAGTGCTTTCGCTTCCTTGCCCGTGATGCGGCCGATCTCGCCGATCAGTTTTTTGTCCCACGTACTGCCTTGCCCGATCTGCACCGGAAATGAAGTGGCCTTCGTATGGTTCAAGCCGCTTATCCCTTCGTTGGTGAAATCGACGGGGATGCCGAGCCGCGTGTCCTCCACGAAGAATCTTTGCACCTCGTTTATCGCGCGTGCATGTTTTGAAGCGGGCCACGAATACTGTGTCGTCGCCAATCCGTTCAAGTGTTCGTCAATGTTTCCTATGCCGTCCTTCCACAGCGAACTTTTCCATGAAGCCACCGGAAGCTCGTCTTTCGCAACTCTGCCGTATCCGTAGAGAGTCACCAATTGAACCGTTTTTTCATCGGCGTTCATCTGCCGGATAAGATCGTTGATCCTCTTTTCAATATCCGCTTTGGGATCCTCGTAAACATCTTTTTTACCGTTCTTATTAAAATCGATCCACGAGCCGTGATAGATATTATTTTGCTTGCCGGAATTGATGAAGATCGATTGGGATCGAGCGGAGGTGGAAGTTAATAACACGAGAATCTGGCAAATGACGCATACTGATAA
>JAKLIR010000010.1 GCA_022709505.1 bacterium
TGTTTTCGCCACTGTCGCATTGCTCGTCATCCGCCTCGACAATTCCGTTGCCGCAAACCGAGGTGACTTCTGTTGTTGTTCCATTCACTTCGTTGCTTGTTGTGCATAACTCATCTGTATCGCATACATCAACTATAAAATAATATTTTGTGCCGGCAGTCAATCCTGTAACTGTTCTTGTTGTAGTCGTCTGTGTTGTTATTGTGTCCGTAAAAACCAGCGACTGAGCCCCACCAACTATTATGGCCCCGTAAATTCTGTATGATGCGAAATCCGACTCCGAACTCTGTGACCAGGACAATAACATTGAAGAAGCAGTGATACTTGTCGGACTGTTCAGTGTCACTGCGGTGGGCGGTTGTGTCGCGGCTGTATTTATGGCTGTGTCAAGGTTGGTTTTCACGGTTCCGGTGTAAAGCGTTGTAACCGCAAAAGAGACCGAGGTTGCGCCGGCAAGGTCAACCGCCGCCGTGTCGGTTTCGACTTGTGTCTGTATTGAAGTGATTTCTGAAAGCGTAAAGTTGGATAACGGCTGTGCGTGCGCAGCGATTTTACTCGTGACAAGTTCGGTCATGGGATTGATGTTTACAGACGTTGAAACAATAATGGCGCGCATGAGGTTGTTCCCCGAACCCACAGCCACGACAAGATTGCTCGCCAAGCTAATACCGGAGGGGAGCGTAAGGCTGTACTGACCGTTGGCGTTTGTGGTTGTGGTTGTAAGTGTGCTGCCTGTTTTCGCGCCGGTGTCGTCAATTAAATATGCCTCGACTGTGACATTCGCTTTTGCGACAAGGCCGGTCGCCGCCGCCGAACGGCCAGCAGTACGGCCCAGCGACACACCGGACGGCGCGGTTACGGTTCCCGTTATGGTTGTACCGGTCGGTGTCGGTGTGGGTGTTGTTCCTCCGCCCCCGCCTCCGCCGCAACCGGCGAGCATCAGTGACAGACACATAATTAAGGTTGCCGGGACCCAAGCAAATTTCTTCATCAGAAATCACCCCTCGTTCATTTTTGGCAAAGATACGATACTTTTGAAGACTTTCGCTACCATCATTTTATCAAAAAAAAAAAATACAACAGGTTTCTCAGAAAATTCCCAGGATTGGGGCAGGTAAGCTTTTCCGCTGTTTGTATATGCTATTCTGGGCACTGAAGACTACCCCGCCACAGGAGAGGAATCGGGCATCGGCGATTTGGTGTTGAATACCATTAATAACCAACAAGCGAGCGCTAAATAATTGTGTGGGTATGAAATGAATTGCTCTCGCGATTTGAACCCAAAAAGAAAATATCGTTTTAATCAAAGCGGTTTTTCACCAGTCCTCTTTATATACCCATTTATGCAGATGCCGCGACATACAGCCCTCTCCGTGAAACAGTAAAAATAATGTAGTGGCAATGGCGATATTTTATAACGGCGTTGCCAATCAGCAAGCGATGGTTTTTTTTCAACACTGTACAAAAGTTGGTGGTACAAAAGTGGTACAAAATCGCGGTTTTAGACCGGTGGAGGGACATAAAAAAAGCCGCCGGTTGTCGGCGGCGGAAAGCAATTTATCAAAAAGTTTGCGGTTGTCGTTTGTTTGCCGGCCGGATATCGGCGGTTTGTCGGGCGGCTAAATAATGTTCTCGGCTTTGAGCGCTGCGACGAATGCCTGATGACATATTGCGATGCAAGCGTTCGCGAGGCCGGGCGTGAAAATTTTGTCGAAACGTTTGAGAGATTCGAATATGAAAATAGCGATATTTTCTTTTGATTTGTATCTTTGACATTAGAATATATAAATCGGCGCGGTTTTGCATGAATCAAAATTGTGGAGACTGATATTATGAAAAAAACAAGGCTTTTGATAGTGGGAGGAGTCGCGGGCGGGGCGACGGCAGCGGCGAGGGCGAGGCGTGTCGACGAACATGCTGAAATCGTCGTTTTTGAAAAAGGGGAGTTTGTTTCGTTCGCAAATTGCGGTCTGCCGTACTATGTCGGGAACGAAATAACCGAGCGTGGCGATCTTCTCGTTGCAACCCCGGGGTTTCTGAACGCAAGGTTCAATATCGATGTCAGAACGTTTTCGGAAGTCACGAAAATCGACCGAAATAATAAGGCGATAGAAGTAAGAAACGTGACAACGGACGAGACTCGCACTGAGAAATACGACAAGCTGATTCTTGCTCCGGGCGCTTCCCCAATCAAGCCGCCGCTCGATGGAATCGACCTCGATACGATCTTTACGCTTCGCAACATTCCAGACACGGTGAGAATAAAAGAATATGTTGACATGAACAGACCCGCGTCGGCGGTTGTTGTGGGAGGTGGTTTCATCGGGCTTGAGATGGCTGAGCAACTCGCGCATAGGGGCGTGAAAGTGACGATCGTGGAGATGCTCGACCAGATCATGCCTCCCATGGATTATGAAATGGCTGTTATCGTTCATCAACATCTTCGCGATAAGGGCGTGGATTTGAAAATGAAAGACGGCGTTAAGTCGTTCCGAAAAGAAGGCGGACGCACAATCGTCGCCACGGCCAACGGAGGTGAAATTGCGTGCGATATGGTGGTGCTGTCCATAGGGGTAAAGCCCGACAGTGCAATTGCGAGGGAAGCCGGTCTTGCTCTTAACGAACGTGGAGGAATAAAAACCGACAACCACATGCGAACTTCCGATCCGGATATATTTGCGGTTGGAGACGCAGTCGAAATCATGGATATTGTGTCCGGCGAGCCTGCAATGATACCGTTGGCGGGCCCGGCTAACAAGCAGGGGCGCATAGCCGCGGAAAATGCGCTCGGCCGTGATTCCGTATTCAAAGGCGCACAAGGCACCGCCGTCGTCCGGGTGTTCGATCTAACTATTGCTTCTACCGGCAACAACGAAAAGACTCTTAAACGCGCGGGCGCGCAGTATGTCGTTTCATACACGCACTCGGCCTCACACGCATCCTATTATCCGGGTGCGAAAATGATGTCGATCAAACTCATATTCGCGCCGGGAGACGGAAAAATACTCGGGGCGCAGATCGTGGGCGGCGCGGGAGTGGATAAACGCATTGACGTGATTGCAACAGCCATTCGCGACGGGATGACTGTGTTCGACCTCGAAGAACTCGAACTCTCATACGCCCCGCCGTTCGGATCGGCGAAGGACGCTGTGAACATCGCGGGTTTCACCGCGGCAAACATCCTCAAGGGCGATACTCAGATTATTCATTGGCACGAAATCGGCGGTCTCGATGGGAATGAAAACGTTTTGCTCGACCTTCGCAACAAGGAAGAGCTTGCGGGCGGCTCTATAGAGGGCTCGATTAACATTCCACTCCATGAACTGCGTTCCCGCATGGGCGAACTCGATAAAACCAAGACCATTATCGCGTACTGCGCGATCGGGCTGCGCGGATATATCGGCCATCGCATACTCGCACAGAATGGATTCAAGTCGAAAAATCTCAGCGGAGGATTCAAGACATTTATCGCGCCGTATAGGGAACGACATGGAAACGAAACAGTAGGAGATGAAACCGTGGAAAAAAACATATCTTCAGAAGTTAAACCATCTTCGAGTCTAAAGAACGCGAAGATCGATTTCAAAGTCAATGCTTGCGGAATCCAGTGTCCGGGTCCCATCATGAAGCTCAAGAAGAAAATTGATGAAATGGAAGACGGGCAGGTGCTACAGATCAACGCCACCGACGCCGGTTTCATCAAAGATATTCCGGCATGGTGCGAGTCAACTTGCAACGAACTTCTCGATATCGCGACTGAAGAAGGGGTTCACACGGCCGTCATACGAAAAGGCCGGCCGGACAGTTGCTGCGCGCTGCCCGACTCCACATCGACGCAAAGAGAAAAAGCCATCATCGTTTTCAGCAGCGACTTAGACCGCGTGCTCGCGGCGTTCATCATCGCAAACGGCGCTGCGGCGATGGGAAACAAAGTTACGTTGTTCTTCACATTCTGGGGTTTGAATGTGCTGCGCAAGAAAGATGTTAATGTGCGGAAAGACGCCGTTTCCGCGATGTTCGGCGCCATGATGCCCAAGGGCTCGAAGGACCTCACACTGAGCAAGATGAACATGGGCGGGATGGGGACGCAGATGATGAAGATGGTGATGAAGCAGAAAAACGTCAATTCGTTGGAAGAGCTTATAACGAGCGCGATGGAACAGGGAGTTCGCTTTGTGGCGTGCAGCATGTCGATGGACATCATGGGCATAAAGAAAGAGGAATTGATGGATGGTGTGGAAATAGGCGGTGTCGCCGATTACCTTAACACCGCGGACAAAGCAAATATGAGCATGTTCATATAATACCTGCTGAGATTCGCTGGAATTATGATAGTTCAATATCTGTGGCTGATTCCATTGGGAACGATTGTCGGCGCTTTTGGGACTCTTATAGGCGCCGGGGGCGGGTTTTTGCTGGTGCCCGTTCTCATTTTGCTATATCCGAACGAAAAAGCTCAAATAATAACGAGTATTTCTCTCGCCGTCGTGTTCTTCAATGCTCTATCCGGATCGATAGCATACGCGAAAATGAAACGCATTGATTACAAGTCCGGGCTCATTTTCATGGCGGCGACGATTCCGGGATCGATTCTCGGAGCTATCACAACGAATTACATGCCGAGAAAAGTGTTTGACGCTGTGTTCGGTGTGATCATGATCGTCGCGGCGCTGTATCTGTTCATAACCGCCGGAAAAACACGTGTTGTGAAATCTGAATCATCTGTTTCGAAACGCATTCAAATACATTTCGCCGACGCCGACGGGAATATCCATAAATATTCATACAATCCGGTTGTCGGTATCGTTATAAGCGTTTTTGTGGGATATGTTTCCAGTCTGCTCGGCATAGGCGGGGGAATAATTCATGTCCCGGCTCTTTCAAGTCTTCTGAATTTTCCAGTTCATGTCGCCACGGCGACATCGCATTTTATTCTTGCCGGTATGTCTTTGACGGGGACCATCGTGCACATTGCAACAGGGGCTTTCGGGCACGGGGTAAGGAGAACAATTTGTCTTTCGATAGGAGTAGTTATCGGCGCTCAGATTGGAGCATTACTTTCCAACCGCATGAAGGGAACTTTTATCATTCGCGCCCTTGCGGCGGCTCTCGCGCTTGCCGGCATAAGGATTTTGTTCATGGCATTATAGACGGCGAGGGCGAAAAACGAATCCGAAGCGGTGCAATTGCCGTTATAAAGAATTCATAAATTATTATTCGAAGTTGAGAATTGGGATATTTGGAAAGCTTTTATTCGAATCCGTCATTAGGGTTCGGGCTAAAACAATGACATTATCCAGCAAATCCATTTAAGAAGGGAATTTTTTAAATGATATGATATATGGAAAGTCCCAATAGTCGAATTAGTCGTCAAAGAAATCAGAAAAACGATGCAACTTACTTCTTTCAAAATGCAGAACATTGCAGAAAGAGCCGGGCTTATACAATGTGCGCATCGTGGAATCACGTCGTATTATGAATGTGATTTTCGAAGAAGATTAAGAAAAAATTTCATTCTAATAACAGCTCAGAGGGGTTTTTTTGATTTTTGATGTTTCTATCATCTCATTTTGAATTGATATGAATGGCATAATATTTGATATGGATTATTATCAAATTACTAATGAAATTGACGGAAGGGGCTGAAAATTTCAGTTATTTGTAAATTTAATCTTCTTTATTAAGAATAATCTTATAGAAGATATAGAAGAATAAATTAAGAATTAGAGAGAATTTAAATAAGAATATAATATATAATAACCAAAAATGAGGAATATTGGGTTACATAAGTTGGGAGATGAAACGGCGGGCGAAACTGCAAGATAGAAGAAACGCCGGGAAAAATAAATATCTTCACCGAGGTGCTTTTATGAAAAAGGTCGGGATTTTTATCATAATCGGACTGGTAACAGCGATAGTATTAACGGCGTCTGTATCCAAAGCCGATATGGGGCAAAGACTTAACTATCAAGGCCGAGTGACGGACACGAACGGAGTGCCGATAGCCGACGGCAATTACAGCATGACGTTCGCGATATACAACGATGTGTCCGCCGGAACCCTGCTCTGGGATCAGACGATCGCCACGGTAGCGGTTACGGACGGACTGTTCAGCGTTGAACTCGGCTCGACTTCGGACCCTCTTTCCGGAATCAACTGGAACCAAGACGTATGGATTCAGTTGACGGTCGGAGCAACGACCTACACACCCCGGCAAAAGCTCACCGGAGTGGTGTACGCGCTGACGGTGCCCGAAGGGAGCATCACCGCGGCAAAGTTGGCTGATGGCGCGACCCTGTCAGAAATCGCCGATGACGACGGTTCCGGCAGCGGATTGGACGCCGACCTGCTCGACGGGCAGCACGGCTCTTATTACATGACCGCGGCTTCCGACAACTGGGTGAATACCACCGGCGACACGATGACAGGCGCTTTGAACATGACGGCTAACATCCTGCCGACGGCCGACAGCACATACACGTTGGGCGACGCCACGCACAAGTGGTCCGGAGTCAGCATCGCAAGCGGCGCTCTGACCGACGCCTCGGTAGTTCTGGCGGACCTTGCCGGCGACTCGGTAAATTCAAGTAAAATAGTGGACGGCTCGGTGGCGACCGGCGACGTGGCATTCAACTTCGTTGGAAGCATAGACGGAGTTGTGAACAAGGGCGGAAACATCGATTTATTAACCGGCAACACCATGCTGACGATCACTCCCAGCGACGCCTCGGACAATGTCACCTTCACTGTGAACGTGGGCAACATCGACCACAACTCCCTCGCGAACCTCACGACCGGCGACCCGCACACGCAATATTTCAACCTGTCGCAAAGTGAAACAGTTTCGGGGCGGCCCGCGTTCAACGGCGGCACATCAGGAACGGACTCTCCCTTCACGGTGGATTCCACGTATGTCGTGGCAAGTCTCAACTCCGACCTGCTCGACGGGCAGCACGGCGCATACTACATGGCTGCTTCAACAGACAACTGGGTGAATACCACCGGCGACACGATGACAGGCGCTTTGAACATGACGGCTAACATCCTGCCGACGGCTGACAACACCTACACACTGGGCGACGCCACACACGAATGGGCCGGAGTCAGTATCGCCAACGGCGCTCTCACCGACGCATCGGTGATTCTGGCCGACCTTGCCGCCGACTCGGTAAATTCAAGCAAGATTGTGGATAGTTCCGTGGCGACCGGCGACGTAGCATTCAACTTCGTTGGAAGCATAGACGGAGTCGTGAACAAGGGCGGAAACATCGATTTAGTGACCGGCAACACCATGCTGACGATCACCCCGAGCGACGCCTCGGACAACGTCACTTTCACGGTGAACGTGGGCAACATCGACCACAACTCCCTCGCGAACCTCACGACCGGCGACCCGCACACGCAATATTTCAACCTGTCACAAGATGAAACAGTCGCCGGGCGGCCTGCGTTCAACGGCGGCACATCAGGAACGAATTCTCCTTTCACGGTGGATTCCACGTATGTCGTGACAAATCTAAACGCGGATCTGCTCGACGGGCAGACCGGCTCATATTACCAAAACGCTGACAACATCAACGCCGGGACTTTAAACGTAGCGCGTTATTCGGCCTACTCCGATCTTTCGAACGAAGGCTATCTCGCAAACGCCGCGGGGGACATAGCGCTGAACAACGGCACGGTGCAGGCGACTCTCAACGCGGACTTGCTGGACGGGCAGGAAGGGTCATATTACATGGCTGCTTCAACAGACAACTGGGTGAACATCTCGGGCGACACCATGACAGGCAGATTGGGACAATCCGAATTTGGATTTCACGCTGCAACCAAAGATAATATAACCACAAGAACTGATAGCGGGTTCTACCAAACTTCCGCAGCCACAACGGCAAACGGCTGGCCTCAGGATACGAGCGACTGGTATCACCTCCTGACAAGCACTCACAATAATGATGGCAATTATTATTCCATGCAATTTGCCGGCAACTTCCGAAACAGCACTGACATTTTTTACAGAGCGACGAACGGTTCCGGAACAACCGGCTGGAATAGAATCTGGAATGCGGGGAATGATGGGACCGGCACGGGAATGGATGCCGACCTTCTGGACGGCAACCATTCGACGGCGTTTGCGGCAGCCAGCCATTCACACTCAACACTGACTCGAAGCACGGGCCTCACAGGCGGCAACTACAACGGATCCGCTGCGCAAACATGGGCTGTGTCATACGGTTCTTCGGCGGGAACGGCGGTACAAGGAAACACGACGCTGACATTCACCTCGTCCAATGGTATTTTAGTGGACGGAGGAACTTCCGTTGCGAAAACTTTAGGAAGCACGAATACTTTAGCGATCAGCAAAGCGTCGTGTCAAAGAGTGAACATCACTTGTGTGACCGGAAATGTTGCTGCAGCGGTAACTGAGTGCGCCGCCGGTTACGACACGTCCGCCATCGGCGCCGTAATGAATGGCAACGACACTGTTTATAATCCATCGTTATGGCCGGGCAATACAAATGGTTGCCCCACGTCGCCGCAACTGTTTTGTTGTCCGTATTGATTCGGCGAAAATTTGATTTTATAACATGGCAATAAATTATTTATAATATAAAACAACATAGCGACAAAGGAGTTTTGAAAATGAAAGAAAAGAAAAATATAATCCTTGATAAGATTCCCAAGGCGAAGAAAGAACTTCAATTATTCTTCAATAGCGAAGAAGGAAAGATAACGCGGAAAGCCGTTGTAAAAGCGGCTTTCGTGACGACGCTTATCGGGGTCATGGTGGACGCTTCGTTGGTGCACGCTCAACATAACAATGCCAAGTCTTATTTGCATAACAGTTGCACAGGAGCAACTCTTACCTGTAAAGGCTCGCATGGTTCACACGGCTCGCATGGTTCACACGGCTCACACGGCTCGCACGGCTCGCACGGCTCGCATTCCTCGCACGGCTCGCACGGCTCGCACGGCTCGCATTCAAGCTGGTAAAAGGCCGTTTCAACCTTGACAAGTAGTTCCTTAGAAGGAGATATTGCTAATGGCGAAAAAAGCGGAATGTTGCATCGACACGCAGAGTTCCAGCGTCGAAATTTATGTTGACACGAATATCTATCCATTGGAATCGGCCATGGCGTCCGCGTTCCACTATATTGATAATTATTATATTAAATTCGATTACGGAAATGACGGAAGACTTACGGCTTTCATGAGAGGAAAAGAAAAGAAATCCGCGAAAGAGTTGGAACGAATCGTAGGAGAATTCGACAACAATCTTCTCTCGGAAACATTGCGGTTGGAAATAGGGAAGCGCAATAGGAAAATAAGAGAGGCGATATTGGCGCAGGCGTTATCGGTGTCTGCGAGCATGGCGCCGGAAGAACCGCAAGATTCGGACGCTGAGAAACAAAGGCGCGAGATGCTGGAGCTCGACGAAGAGCTAAGGAAGATAATAGAAAAAACGTCTGAAATGAGTTTTGAGGAAGACCCGCTCGGCATCAGCGTGCCGATTGCGGAAAAAGAAGATGGAAGAAAGACAGCCGCAAAACCGGAGAAAGCGAAAAAGAGCGTATCACCCCGGAAAAATAAAAAATAGCCTGTATCTGAACTGAAGTGAAATTGAGAAAAAATCTGATTGTTATATCGACGACAAAGGCGGCGCCGATCATTTCCGCCCTAACGATAAAACAGCTTTTATAAAAGAGAGCGAAAACATGAAAGAAAAACATCGCGGGCAGGCATTTCACATCAAAATTTATCCACCTCGAATAGTCAAAAAAGCGGCGAGTCGATATGCGGAACATGTGAAGGTAAATGTAATCGCGGACGATGATTATACTTATGTTGACTTTGTCGCCGACGAGAATGAAAAAGAAATCCTCGAAGGTGAATTCAGCAATTACGTTCTTTACCTGATAGGAGAGAGCCGGAACTGAAATGAAGAAATCCTCAAACGCAAACGCTAAACCTAAGCCGGGCCACTACAGATTCCGCGAAATCAATGGAAAAATACTTCTTACAAACGATGTTGGAACACACCTTATCGTTGACAGGGAAACCTTTGACAAGCTGTCGGCGGGAAAACTGGATAAGAGCGATAAGATGTACGCCCAGTTGTTGGAAATGAACGCTATCCGGGAAACAGATATAACGGTTGAAGAAGTCGAAAGGCTGAGAAACAAGAACCTTTTTCTATTCAACGGGCCGCAGTTGCTGATTGTGATCCCGACGCTCAGATGCAATCAGAAGTGCCGCTATTGTCATGCGAGCGCGGTAGGGCGAGGAAGTTCCGAATACGATATGACTCCCGAGACCGCGAAACGCGTTGTGGACACCATATTCAACGTTCCCGGAATCAATATCAGCATAGAGTTTCAGGGCGGCGAACCCCTGATGAACTGGGAGATCGTTAAATTCATAACGGATTATTCGATTGAACAGAATTTGATGCATGAAAAGAATTTGGCATTGACGCTTGTAACGAATATGGCGTTGCTCACCGATGAAAAAATGAAATATCTGATCGACCGCAAGGTCGGTCTTTGCACATCGTTGGACGGCCCGGAATTCCTTCACAACCATAATCGCGGCGGCGGATATAGTGAAGTTGTCAAGAAACTCAAAAAAGCGGGCGAGAGATATTCCCCCAAATTCGGAGGATACAAACCCGGCGCGTTGACGACGATAACTCGAGAGTCTCTGAAATATCCACGGGAAATCGTGGACACATACGTTGAGCTGGGGCTGGGTTCGATACACTTGAGATCGTTAAACCCGGTCGGATTCGCGACGATGCAGCTCAAAGATATATACTACAGCCCGGACGAATTCCTTGAGTTTTACGAGAAAGCGCTTGATTACATAATAGAGCTCAACAAGAATGGAACTTCCATGGTCGAAAGAACGGCTTGGTTGTTCCTTTCGAAGATATTCTCCGACTACGACCCTGACTATATGGACTTGAGATCACCGTGCGGAGCGGGGATAGGCCAGATAGCTTTTAACTATAACGGAGACGTGTACACCTGCGACGAAGGCCGAATGATAGCAATGCAGGGAGATAACAGCTTCAGAATGGGCAACGTGTTCGAAAACAGCTACGACGAACTCATCGGGTCTCCCATTGTAAAACAAACATGCCTCGCATCAATACTGGATGGTATTCCTCGATGCACCGATTGCGCCTACAAGCCATATTGCGGAGTATGCCCGGTTCTGAACTACGTCGAAAAAGGAAGCCTGTACTCTATAACACCGCAGAATCGCCGGCATAAAATTTTCGAGGGGATTCTTGATATGATTTTTATTCGCTTGCAGGACGAAGCGGCGAGATCGGTATTCATGAAATGGCTCGAAAAAGGCATCGGAGCGGCTTAGGCCTCATCGAATCCGGCAAAAATATTCTTGACATCAAGATCACGCATGAATGCAACAATCTATGCAGATTTTGCGTTGCCGGCGATTGCCGGATGATAGCTAAGGATTTGTCGGGAGACGAAATAAAAAAACGTATTTCAGACAATGCCCCAAGCTGTGACGGCATTGTTTTCACGGGAGGAGAGCCGACCGTCAGACCGGATCTGCCCGAACTTGTAAGGTATGCACGGAAAAAATGCGGATATAAAACTATAATCATCCAAACAAACGGCCGGCGGATGGCCTACAAAAGCTACCTCGAGGAGTTGCTCGACAGCGGCGCCGGGCAGTTCTCCGTTTCCATACACGGGCACATTCCGGAGCTGCATGAGTATCTTACTCAGGCTAAAGGCAGCTTTTCTCAAACCTTACTCGCAATGTGCAACATAATCGAATGCGGGGCCGTGCTGGCGACGAATACTGTTATAACAAAATCAAACTGCCGGAATTTGGATGGCATCGCTAAGCTGCTCGGATCGATGGGAGTAAAACAGATGCAGTTTGCTTATCCGCATCTTGAAGGGAAAGCACTTGTCAACGCGGACAACATAGCGCCCCCGATGACGATTGCGGCGCCTTACGTGTGCCGCGCGATAGAAGCGGCAAGCCGCCACGGCGCGTTGGCTTTCACCGAGGGATTCCCTCTCTGCGTACTCGGAGCGTTTAAAGATCATGCGGTGGAGAATATTCACACGAAAAGAAAAATAATAGATTTTTTAGGCGATATAGAGGATTTTCACGGGCACAGGAAGAACTGCCTGAAGAAAAAAAACGACATCTGTTCCGACTGCAGTCTGGCTGATATCTGCGAGGGTCCTTGGGCCGACTATTTGGAAAGATTTTCCGGAGAGGAATTCAAACCGCAACGATGAAGAAATTTGATATCTACATAACATATCTTTGCGGAAGCCGCTGTTGCTTCTGTTGCGTGCTGGACAAAGTCGAATGGTTTCGTGAGACGCACACTTCTCCGCACATGCGGTTTGAAGACTTTGTGGAGATAGTAGATCAAAAGGCCGCCGAAGGATATTCGTATGTAACGCTTACCGGAGGAGAGCCCACTCTGCACCCGCAGTTTCCACAGATAGTCAGACATTGCAAAAAACGCAACATGCGCGTGAGCCTGAATTCAAACGCGAGGGAATTCGCCGACAATTCCTTCTGCGCCGACGTTCTCCCGTATATAGACGAAATGGTGTTATCAATCCACGCGCATAAGGCCGAGCTTCATGACAGGCTGACAGGTGCGAAGGGATCGTTCGATAAGTTTTTGACGGCGATGGCGAATATTCATCGAAGCCGACAGAAAGTCTATCTCATAACCGACACGGTAATTCTGACTGAAAACATAGATTATGTAGGGGAAATAACCGACTTTTTGCTTATGTTCCCCAAACTCAAACATATCCTGTTTTCGAATGTGAATATCCCTCCGGATAAAGTGGAGGGGCTGCGGCATCTTGTTCCTTCGTTGCCACAGGTGAGGGAAGTTTTACCGGACATCGTCAGACGGACTTCGGAAAAGGGGCGCATCCTGCGGTTCTACGGTATCCCGCTCTGTGTGATGGGAGACTATAAAAGCAGGTCCAACGACTTGTCATTCGAGCCGAAAGTTGTTGTCGAGCAATACATGTTTGAAGGTCAGATGAAAAGAAGGGAAAGCCCCGCTTTGCAGCCCAGACAGGCGAAGAGAAAAACGAAAAAGTGTGAAGGATGCATGTACGAAAACGTGTGCGGCGGAGTTTTCAACAGCTACTACTCGATATACAAAGACAAACATTTGAAGGCGATCAAGAACGAGTTCTAAACTGGATGTCGAGGGGCGAGCACTGTGGCCAAAACATCGCGGACGGCGACTATCTCCGAACATAAAATGCGCCGCATGGAAGAAGCGGCCGCACAGAAGCGCCACTGGACGCGCTTGACCGGGGCCTGCAACAACAGATGCATATTCTGCTTGGATAAGGATGTTAAAAAGCCCGGAATTATTCCCACGGAGGAAGTGTTCGCCGATCTTCAGAAAGGAAGAGATTTAGGGTGCGAGAGAGCGATTCTATCCGGCGGGGAAGCCACGCTCCATCCTGATTACTTCCGAATAGTCCGGCGCGCGAGAGAGTTGGGTTATAAGCGCGTGCAGACGGTGTCCAACGGCAGAATGTTCGCATACCGTGAGTTTCTGAACAAGGCTATCGAGGCCGGGTTGCAGGAGATAACGTTCTCGATGCACGGGCATACGGAAGAGCTCCACGAAGCGCAGACCCGTGTGCCCGGCAGCTTCCGGCAGGCGTTGGCGGGCATTATAAACGCGCTTCAGAGCAACGAATTAATAGTCAACATCGACATAGTTATAAACAAGCACAACTATCGGCAGATAGACGCAATCATGGACTATTTCATCAACCTCGGCGTTCACGAATTCGACTTGCTTCATGTAACTCCGTATGGAGATGCATGGAATAATCGGAATAAAGTGTTCTACAGTCCGGCTGAAGGCTTGCCGTATCTGAACCGGGCTTTTGCATACGGGCGCCGCGAAGACATATTTGTCTGGACCAACCGTTTTCCGCCTGAGTATCTTACCGATTACCCGGAGTTGATACAAAACCCGTTGAAAATAATGGACGAGGTGCGCGGGCGGGTGGAACTGTTCGACGCTCTCATCGCGGATGGGACTCCGTTGCCATGCCGGGGAGAGCGATGCCGTTTCTGCTTTCTGAAGGACTTATGCGAAGAGACGATCAAAACAATTTCGACCATTAAGAAAGGCGCGCCGGAAAACATAAGGGCGGGTGTTGACGAACTCCGGACGGCTGATCCGGCTTTCCTGAAGCGCGCCGGGCGAATATGGCTGCACGGAAAATCTTTACAGCGTGTCCGGAAAGGTGATTTGCACATTCCTGAAAAAGCTGAAATATTTCTTGACTTCGAGAACTACGCGAAGCTCGAATCGTTTACGAAAATCATAGGGACGAGGCCGTTCACCGTGATAGTGTCAGACGGCGAGACTCTTAAAACCCTGCTTGACGATCGTGATATGAGAATCTGGGTGGAAATAAACAAAGAGACAGTTCCGGTGCTGCTCAACTATCCGTCGCCGGGGCGGCGCGCCGGATTCAAACTTTACAAGAAGAACTGGCTCGAAACCGAAGCTTTACAGGATAATTGCGAAGATATGTCCGTTATGTTGTCCGACGAACGGCTTAAGCGCGTGAAAACTCTTAACATTCCCGGGTGTCTGACGCGAACCCGTCCGGCGCGAAAGCCATGGTATTTCGATCTGGGGATTTTTGATGACAACGGAAATGTTTCAATGCAGAAGCTCACTAAGAATTTTATCGAAAACCATTACTATGTGTTTCCGGTGGAATGCGAAAGTTGCTCGATAAAAGATGCCTGTCCCGGAGTGCACGTTAACTATCTGCGAGCTTTCGGATTCAAGCCGCAACCAATAATCAAAAGTGAAAAGTGAACGGAAATGGCTAATATAGGATACATGCAGGTCACGCGTAAGTGCAATCAAAAGTGCCGCTTCTGTTCCAACCCGGAAAGAGAGGAAGAAGTCACTCTGAAAACCGGGAAAAAGCATATAAAGTCGCTTCAGCAAAAAGGGTACCTTTGTGTGATGTTCACTGGTGGCGAACCCACAATGTCCGAACATTTGCCCGCTTTCTTGCAGTATTGCCGAGAAATCGGTTATATCCATAAGCTCTGCACCAACGGACAGAAACTCGCCGACAACGAATATTTTGAAAAGCTCGTCGATAGCGGACTCAGCCATGTCTGCTTATCTTTTCACTCTTATAAGACGGAAATCCAGTCATATCTGACGCAAAACCCCGATTCGCTTAACAACATCGTCAGAACGCTGAAAAATCTGAGCCGGTATCCCCACATAGCGGTGGATATCCTCACGACCATAAACAAATACAACGCCGACCACCTGTCGGGCAACGTGCGTTTTTTGTTGAAATACTTTCCGTTCATACACTACTTCACGTGGAATAATCTGGACCCGAGGATGAACAGAACCGAAGAGTATCCGGATGTCATACACAAATTATCGGATATGGAACTACAGTTGCACAAAGCGATGGAAATACTGGATGCGGAGGGAAGACTGTTTCAGGTGGAGCGTCTTCCCCTATGTTATATGCCCGAATATGCGCATTGCAGCACCGAAACAAGGCGCATTGTGAAGCAGGAGGGACGGCTCACATACTTTCTGGACGAGAGGGGATGCCTCAACTGGACGGAGTGGCGGCATGAAAAAGCCGAATGTTGCGCCGTGTGCTCGCTGAACGAGATATGCGCCGGGCTATACCAGATGGACCGTTATTACAGCTCGTCCGAACTATTTCCGGTCTTTGTGGACAAGGAAAAGATCATTGAAAAGATTATGAAAGAAAAAGAAGACTATGAAAAATCTCAAAAGAAGAATGACGGGGACACATGAAAAAGCCTGAGAAAATTGCTTTAGCGGCTTTTAATTCCATCTCCATGGATTCAAACGAATACTGGGGGAACACGGTCTGCAGCGCGCTGTCGGGAGAGTTGAGCAAGCTGGGCGTGCGAAACGATCTTTTTCTATTGCTGATGCTTATCGGCGAAGCGGAACGAAACAATAAAACGCTTGCGAAATTCGTGGAAAGAATCCGCGCCGGCGGATATACGATGGTCATATTTGAAAGTCTCTGGCTGCCGGAGATAATGGACATGTTGAGAGACGCTGCTCCCCACACGGCGGTTGTACTTAAAAAAGACCTTGTTGATGGATTTCTCGAAAAACACGAAGAGATAAAAAAAGCTTTTTCAGTCATTAGCCGCCCCGACTTCACGGATAAGCGGAGAATGCCTCAGCCCAACTTCAAATATATTAAGCTTGGGACTTCGAAAAAAACAAAACAAACCCTTGTGGACATGTGGGCTATGTCGCCTATGTGTTATTTTCAGGAAAACCTCGAGGAAAATCCATATTATGACAGCCTCTGTCTCGAAGAGAGAAGGAAATACAGAGGCTGCGGCTATTGTTCCGCTCCCACGGGGCGCGCAGGGATGGATGCGGAAACACAATCAATCGCGTTCGTGTATTTCATGAAATATTTTCAGAAACATCTGCCGGCCCTGACAAGAGTGTCTCTTCCGAGTCCCGAAGGATTTTTCGACACGTTGATCGACGTCGCACCGCACCTCACATCCGGCGAATTCCGACCTGTCGGATTTCAAATGCAACTGCGTCCGGACGTGATAGTTAATCTGCAGGATAAAATCCGGAAGATTCTCGAAGTTTACAGCGGTTCGGGAATGACTTTGCATCTCGCCACGGTCGGCTTTGAAAACTTTTCAAAGAAGGAACTCGGTATTCTGCATCGAGGCTATGCCCCTCAAGCTCTTACACAGGCGCTCGAGATAATAAAAAGTTTGATAAAGGACTATCCTGAAACGCTGGATATGTCGAGGTCGATAGCCTCGTTTATTCTTTTCAACCCGTACACGACGATCAAGGATATCAAAGAGAATCTTGCTATGATTTCCGAACACGATTTCAGTTGCTTCTTCGACATCAACATAAACAAAGTCAGAATTTACCCGGGGGTTGGGCTGTACGCCCTTGTCGAGCATGACGGACTTCTCGACATAACTAACAAGGCTCAACAGTTGTCGGATCTTCCGCGGGGCGGATATCAGGGCGACTACGGCTATATATTCAAGGAAGAAAAAGTGGCGGCCGCGTACCGCAGTTACGCCGAAGCCGAGAGAGCAATCCCTGAGCTTTTCAGGAAAAACAAGATATATATATTGAAGAAAATCGTCGAACACATGAAATAAGAATTCGGACGAATCCTAAAGACCGCTGTTAAATATCCGCGGGGGTTTTGAAACACAGCTTGAAGGCTCGGTCAAAAACAAAAGAGAAATAGAGTAGGACTCTTTTCTTGTGATAACCTTAAAAATCCGAAGCGGAGAACCGCTGATTAAGGGTCTATGAATAATTCGGAATTAATATATAATTTATTATAATAGGGATAACGAACTGATTTTCATGTGGGATAATATTGTATTCAAAACAATCTGAGAGGTGAAAACCGTGAGATTACATAGAGGAATATTGATAGTTTTCATCATGATCGCATCAACCGGGTTTAATATCTGTTACGCGGCGCAAAAGGATGTCAAATCAAAATCCGGATCAAACAAAGCTGTAATTCAAAAAGCCCCGGATGCCGCGGCGACAGCACAGATAAACATGGAAGGTCCCGCCGGCGCCACGGGACAGAGTGTTGCGGTGAAACAGAAACTTCCGCCGCCGAAAGATCAACTGCTTTCACTGCTGTCCATTATGAATGTTGAAGAATTCAACGCCAAGTTCGCCGAGATGAATGAACAATATATTTTGGATGAGAGTTTGATTAAGCAGAAATGGTCTGAAGTGAATGGTGAAAACAAAATCTTGGAACCCGAATATGAAAGATGTTTGACTGGAAACAGCTCCAGCCTCATCAGACTCGCGAAGGGTTCGGAAGATATTATCCTTAAATACCACATTTGCAGAAGATTGGCGAACGGCGCCGACGCTTGCAACGATCTTCAAGAGGTTGATATGGAACTGTACAAAGCGTGTGCCAAGGATGATTTGACCTTGTGGTATTGGTTCAGATTGTTTCCGGGCGCTCTATCGCCTAACGCCACTGATAGTTCCTTTGCGAGCGCGGCGAAAAACATGTGCGATTCAGTTCCGGCGGACTGCAATAACCTTATGACGCTTATGCTTAAAACCATGAACGCGGTTCTGGTTGGGGAAAACATAAAAGCATGCGATAGCATCGATCCCGTCCCATACAAACGGTATTGCAAAGCTGTATTCAACAAAGATTTCACGTTTTGCAATGCAACCGAAAAAGTAAATTTCAATTTGTGCTGGGATAATTTGTTTCAGAGAATTCTTGATATTAAAGATAAGGATTTAAAGGTGTACGAAAAAGCGCGGGAAACAAAGGACATAAGTGATATGCTTACTGCTTGGTATATCAAGCCGAACGCGTGTGAATATTCCGTGGGAAGCTACAGTGATAAATATTGCGACGCTATCAAAGCTATAGTAAATAATAAATCGCAGGAAGCGCTTAAAGAGTGGATTGATAAACATTTTTGAGGCGGGTTATTTTGAGAACAGCAAGCCTGCGATCACCTATTTGCCCCAGAGTAAAACTTTAGGAGCGGAGGAATGGGATTAAGCCGGGATCAGCGGGAGGCGAGTGCAGGGAATGATAAAAAGAAAGTCGTTCTTTGCCTGATTTCGTCGGACCTCGTGGAAGAAGATTCCGGCTGGCGTTTAAGTGTTAAGGCGCAGTCTGTCGGCATGGATTACGTACGTGCATACTGCCTCTCAAATCAAAAAATCAAAAAACATTTTGATATCCAAACAGCGTTGTACGATGCATCCGAAGAGACCGGGGATATTGTTCGTTCAATAGAACAAGCTCACCCTTGGATAATCGTTTTCTGCTCACCCGAGCGCTTGGTCCTTCAAAACAACTGGCGCACATACAGTGAAACAATCAGAGCGGCGTCAGAGGTCAGGCGAAGGCTGCCGGATGTGCGGATAATGCTGAATGGGCCGCCCTTTTATTCCGCGTCAGAGCAGCTTGAACTCAATTCTTTCGCGGACATGGTAATCGCGGGCGAATCAGAGTTGACGATGGAGGACTATCTTCTTTCGATTATAGACGGCGGGAGTATCGCGGATGTGCGCGGGCTTGCATTCAGGGAAAACGGCAGGATAACTTTTACCGGTGCGCGGAAAAAGTGGATCGATCCCGCGGATATCCCCGATATATTCAACGATGAATATTTCGAATCATATTACGGAACTTTTGTTTGTCAAACTTCTTTCGGGTGTCCTTACAATTGCTCGTACTGTCCTTCCGCCGGCTTCAAATACAGAGAAGCTCCGTTGGAGCGCGTGACGCGAAGTTTGAAAAAAGCGATGTCGAATCAAAAAGTGACGAACATTATTTTCTACGACTCCGACATTGCGCATAACCCGGACCGATTCGGGAAAATCATCGAATTTCTGATAAAAAACAACAAGCGAAAAATCCCGGTTGACGGATTCTGGAGTTCGCTTCCGAAAATCGAGCCTTACATAAAAATCATGCGTTCCGCCGGATTCATAAGGCACATAAGGGTATCCATGCAGACGGCTTGTCCGGAAGCTCTGAGTTTGTCAAAAAGAAACTGGATGACGCCGGCCATTCTCGCCAAAACGGCGCCAACGCTGATCTCTAACTTTCCTGACGCCCGAGTGGAATTGATCTTGGGGTTGCCGGGTGAGACACCTGATTCGTTCAGGAAAGGCATGTTGGAGTTCTTCAAAATCGGATTCAGAGGATTCGGTATCTATTCCCTCATGCTGTCTCCCGGTTCGGAGTTTTATAAAAAACGCAAAGAACTCGGCCTTGAGTTTCACAGCGTAGTATCCCCAATAGTCACGCGAACGCCTCATTTCAGCCGAGTGGATATTGATCGTACCAGAAGTTTTGCCTACAAATTCTCAGTGCTTGCATGGTTGGTTCAACCTGAAGACCTATCTTTTTTCCAATCCCAAGGGATCGACTTGATAGACATCGCTGATAACATGGAGGAGTTGGAGTCATCACGCAAAGACAAACCGGGAACGGGCTGTTGTCAGGGAGACCCGGATTGCAATGCTCCACCGACATACGTTTCCGGAGCTTGTTTCGACGATGTTCCGCCGGAGATGGCGGACAAGCTTGCCGATTTCATTGAAAGCAGATACAAGATGAGTTCCGAACAAGCTGAGTTGATCCGCGAATATATCCGTGCAAAACGAGAGATTCACACTTTCGAGCGCCACGCTAACGATTCTCATAAGAAAAGGCCTGAAGAAAGCAAGTTCCCCCTATTACACGCATATAAGGAGATTGAGGCGGAACCAAGAATTCAGCGGATGCTTGGCCTGAAGCCCGGTAGGGGAGCGAGGCCGACGGACTCGAACACCTTCTTCGCGGTATTCAACATGAACACAATGCGAGCGATGCCGGTGGCCGCGAAAAACACATATTTGTTCAGACGAATTCTATCTGAATTAACCAATGCCATGTCCATGAGAGAGTTATTCAATGCGTTCGGCGCGGAACAGAAGAATGTCGTTATGAAATCAATTGCCTTGCTTCAAAAAGTCGGCCTTATTGATATTGCCTTCGATTGAACCCGGATTCGCCGATTGTTACTTTTTACAGCCCCAAACATTTTTCATCTTTTCAACAGTCTGTTCCGCGGCGATTTTATGCCCAAGTTTATTCGGATGCGTTATTTCGCCCTCAGTCCTCAGTTCCTTCAGTTTATATTTTTCGTAAGAAGGCAAAAGGTCCAATGTATAAAATCCGTGTCGGAGAGACTCGTCGGCGACCTTCTTGTGAATCTTATTCACCCATGGTGCATGAAAATCCATAATAAGAGGGAAAATAACCACTACCACCGGAACGTGAGCGTTGCCGGCAATCTTCTCAAGATCGTCAAAACCACGCACAACAACTCCATCCCATGATTTGTGATCTGAATATAGTTTTGTAAAAGCGTTTTCAAGTTCATTGCTGAACTTAACTCGAAAAAAATACTCAAGACGGATTCGACTTATAAGATAACCCAATACTCTGGTGTGCTTGAAGCCCGACTGTGAAATCGCCAGATACGGATAGGGATCGTTCAAAACATACGTTACGATGACGGCGTCAGGATGAAATTTCAACACCTTTGTCCTGAATGTTTCGACTTCTTGGGTCGTATTGTATCCCGGCACTCCGAAATTCATGGTTTCAAATCTGTGCTGAGCATCGCAACGGCTCGAATTAAGAAACCTCTCGAGTTGTCTTGGAAATATTTCTTTCGGATACCGCCCTTCAGCCATGACTGAGTCACCCAAAACGGCTATGCGATATACATTCCGTGGTTTTTTCAGCGGGAATTCCCTGTCCCAAAAACCATAG
>JAKLIR010000100.1 GCA_022709505.1 bacterium
CCGCGCCTAACGATCCGACTTTTTTCCCGTTGCATTCGGCCCCGATGGCATGTGAATAGTCTTCAATTATGAGGAATCCGTATTTCTCTGCCATCGGGAGTATTTTGTCCATCCGGCAGGGCCTTCCGAACAAATGGGTGATGATTGCGGCGTCGATCCCGGCGGCGGCGACGCGCTCGAGCGATTCTATGCACAAATTATGATCTCGATAATCGATGTCCACAAAAACAGGGACATGCCTTCCGGCTTCTATGATGGATGGAATGCAATCGGCGGTGTATGCCGGTACGGCGATTCTGCCGCCGGCTGGTACGTCCAGAGCTTTTAGGATCATATCCATCGCGGCTCTCGCCGATGGTGCGGCCGCCGCAAATGACACACCAATATATTCGGCGAATTCCGTCTCGAAAGCCTCTACTTCTTCTCCCTCAAGCCATTTATTTCCCATCAGCAAACTGAAAACTTCACGCCATATACCGGGATAGCTGTAAATCGTCCTTCTTGGTATCGCCCGGCTCATTACGGCTCCCAATAATATTGCGGTGCGTCAACCTACCCGCGGCAGTCTGAATAATTCCGTCGGAGTATTATTTTATATTGCCGCAAAGCGAATGAAAAGCATTCGACCGCGCAAAAACATCGTAAAGCACTCACGGGAGCTGACGAAAAACCTATGAAAACCTGACTCGCGTAATTGCGGCTAACGAGTTTATTCCGTGAATCCAGCGAACCTTTTTTCCTTCAGCGACGCTTCTCGGCGAATAATTGATCGGGACTTCCGCTATGCGCGCACCGCGCTTAAGCAGCGCCGCGGTGATTTCCATGTCCCAGTCAAAGCCTGAGCATTTCGTGTCGATCTCACGCACCTGTTCCGTTCTGAAAGCTTTATAGCAAGTTGCCGCGTCAGTTAGAGAGGAGCGAAATGCGGCATTCATAACAGTTGTCAAAAACCTGCCGCCTAAATAAAAACCGATGGAAGAGCGCCTGTTCCTGCGCGGCGATTCTCCCGAAATCCTTGCGTTTAGTATTCGCGAGCCGTACACGGCGTCAGGAAGCGGATGGCGGAAAAATGCGTTATAGACATCGATTAAATCGTTCGGGTCATATTCCAGATCAGCGTCCTGAATCATCGATATTTCTCCCTGCGCCTTTTCAAGCCCGAGCCTGACGGCACTGCCTTTCCCCCCATTTCCCTTCCTTATCAGCGTTGCCCGTTTGAAATTTTTTACTTCGATTACCCTCGCGGCAACAGCAGCGCTGTCGTCCGTGGAACCGTCGTCAACAATAATAATTTCTTTATCTGTTTCACCCGGAAAGTTGAGGTCGATTGTCTTTCCCAATATCTCTTCGAGCGTTCCCGTTTCGTTGTAAAACGGAATAATTATTGAGATAAGCCCGGCAATTATGTCGGCCTTCGCTCCTTCGGCGCCTGCCTTATGATCATCCAATAGCATAAGTCTCCGTATGCGGAAATAATGCTTACATCAAGGAACATGACACAGATGCAATAATTACACGGGCCAGTATTTGAAATTGTACCGAACGCAAGTAAAATAATCAAATGAAGCTTGATTTTGTGAATCAAAAATCTAAAAGTAAAATTGTTGTATTTTCCAATGAATACTGCTTGGCCGCTTTGTTATTTTTCGCGATTGCTTATGGGGCCGCACTGAGAATCGAAGTGTTTTTTGAAAAGCGGCTCACTTATGAGCATATCACATACTATTTACTTGCTCTCGGGCAAAGCGAAACCGGGAGATTGATGACTTATGGGCCTCAATCAGGCAGATTCGAGCTGCCTCTCGGCCCTCTTGTGTTATACATCTGGTCGCTGTTTTTGCATGTATGGCCATCCATATTGTGTCTGCTTGCCCTATCTCTCGCCGTGAGCTTTGCTTCGATAACCATGGCTTTCTTTTACCTAAAAAACCGTTTAGGAATTGTGCCGGGCCTGTTCGCCGCGGCATTCATTTCCGCTTCAATGCCGCCTATCCTTGAGATAGGAGAGATTCAGGCAAGTATGCTTTTGACGGTGTCGGCGTTAGCTTGGATGTTTCTTTTCTTTAAGGGCTTGGAAACACGCAAAGGCTGGGTTTACACAGCGAGTTTTATTTTCCTGTCTATCGCGCTTCACAGCAACATGGAGGGATTCCTCCTCATACCCACCGCTGTGTGCATTTATTTTTACATGGGCGGCCGGATCAAGGCTGGTTGGTTTTTCGCCGGAATATATATTGTTCTGGCCTCGTATTATCTCTATATCGAAACTGAATTCACGAATGGATTTACGATATTCCGAAATTTGCCGCACACAGTGGGCCCTTTTCTCGGCATGGGGTTAAAAAACGTCGGGACGGATGCCAACGACACCGCGCATCTGTTCACATATTATTTCAGAACTCTGGGCGTTGTCCCCGGCGCCGCTATGGCGGCTGCTCTGGCGTACTCGTTGTTTTTCCTTTACAGAAACGCCGGCCGTCGCAAAGCTTCGAAGGAAGCCGCAATCCTGTTACCGTGGGCCATGCTGCAACTGTGGGGATTCATAGGCCTTCTCGCCGCCAATAGGTATTCGAGATACTATCTGTTATATCTGATCGGAGCGGCTGGAACCACAACATTCGTATTCAAACTTGTTGCCGGATCACGGGCGAAAATTGTTCTTCTACCCGCGTCCGCACTGCTTCTGTTCTTTATGCTCGGCTATCCCCAAATAAGACATGAAACTCTCAAACCGAGCCGCTATGCCGCTGTATCCGCCGTCAAAAACATGGAGAAATATATTATTTCACAAGCTCCGAACGCTTGCGAAGTCACAAGCAACTTTCACACGCTCATCAATCACAACATGTTGCCCGGCCTTATAAATATCGCTCCAGTATCGACATATCTGTTTCTCGACACTAAGCCCGGATGCGAGGTCCGATCGCAAAAAAGCTCCCTTTTCTTATTTAAAGACAGATTCGACTCCAAGCTTGACGCAATGATAAGAGAACGTTTTCCTGAAATAGATAAAGGCGAAATGGTTGTTTCATACGACAGCCGCATCGATCAAAAGTCTTGGATGTATTGTCCGGGAGGCATCGATCAACGGGCAGATGGATCGTGGCTGAACGATCCGTCTTGCAAGAAATTCAACCGTGCTTTTCGCAATTCTTATGAAAACCAAATACACACGATGTACCCCGAACTTGAAAAAGACTCGTCGGACAGAAGTTTGCCGGACTTTCGGATTGATGAAACATACTCCTTTTACGTCCGCCTGCAAGGAGCGCCTTCCGAAACGCCTCGGCTGATAATAGTACAAACAATCGGCTGCGCGGGAGAATATTTGCTTTCATCGGGGCAATTACGCAAGGCAAAAGGCCGGGATATCTCTTATATGTCCCTTGAAGATAAGGTTGTTTACACTTGCTCGACATGGCATATAGTTCCATCCGGAGAAGGCTGGCTGGGTTTTGACTGGCATTACCAACGAAATCCCGCAACCGAGAGAGATTTTTACCCGAATCTCTATATAGACGTTATCGACATAGATATGCCCAACGTCGGAGCGGGCCTCATCGAGCCGGCAATTGCCGGACCCAACTGACCGGCTTTTTTCACCAATGTGGGTTGAAACCGGAAAAAGAGATGAGAAACGATGTCGAATTGAATTCCCCGTCGGGCGGCTCGACTCAAGCTCCTCTTCGCCGCGTCATCAACAGCGCAGCATGTTTCAGATACAGTTTGAAGAATATTTTCAGCCTCATGTCGCGGATGATTATCAAGTAGCACAGTTCGATAATCTTGGCGAACGAACTCGGAAATCGGCTCAACATTTTAAGCCGTGAGTCGGAGTTCAAAAACGACAATAAAAACCGCGACGGCAAAAACGGCAGGAACCGTAATATGTGTCCGTATGCTTTCACCCTCCACTCCGGCACGTCGGAAGTCACGCTCGAGACGTGAAAGTAATCGCCCGAGTCGCCAAGCCCGACCGCGGCCTCGTCGTTGCCGCCGATGAGTTGTTTTTCCCGGCAAATATCCAACATGCGCGTGCCCGGAAACAGAGTTAGATTGAACGTTTTTATCCGGTGTATTTTTTTGAACGTCGAGTAGAAGCGCACGGCTTCCCTGTAATCCTCCTCCGTCTCCCCGGGAAGACGGAAGATGTGACCTATGTCGTAACGAATGCGCTCGGAGTCGCAGTCCGCGAGAGCGCTTGATATGCGCTGGTTCGATTCACGACGTCCGAGAACATCCCTTCGAAGGGTTTCATTAACACTCTGCACCCCGAACTCAAGGATACGGCATCCGGCCTCCCGCATCAGCCGCGCATAATCCCTGTCTATATTGCTTACATGCGCGAAGCACCAGAACGGAACTCCGATTTCCTTTTTATACCGTGATGAAAACTCCTCGACCCAAGCCTTGTCCCCCGGAAATATCGGGCTGCAGAAGAAAACCTCCGTGAACCCGTACTTCGACTTCATCACGTTCAACTCTTCCATCAGGCTGTTCACTCCTCGGACTCTACAGTAGCGAGGATCGCCACATGCTTTTCTGACGACGTGCTCACAGCAATAAGCGCAATTGTTCGGACATCCGCGGGCAACGGAAACCATATAGTCATCCTTGATCCTTATGTACTTTGCGAAAAGCTCCTTGTCCGGGAAAGGGAGCGAATCGAGGTCGGCGGTCAGAGGGGCGAAACCATTGACGATCGTTTTTCCATCCTTGCGAAAAATCGCCCCCGGGATGTGATC
Organism: bacterium; assembly: GCA_022709505.1. GTDB lineage: Bacteria > UBP15 > UBA6099 > UBA6099 > UBA6099 > JAKLIR01. The sequence goes on from JAKLIR010000100.1 coordinate 4,746, forward strand.
GGGAGTCCGCCGGTTCGCGGCGCATTCCGCAAACTCGGCGATGACGGATTCGGCTTCGCCCCTGATTCCATAGTCTATCGCCGGACAAATCGTAGCTGATTCCGGAGCTATTGTGGTGTGGATGCCGCCGATGACGATCGGCACGTCTCGAATCTTTTTGAATTCCTCGGCTACGGAAAAGCACCATTTAATCGTGCTCGTATAAGCAGAGAAACAAACGAGGTCCGGAGACAGGCTTCGGAATCGTTCTACAACCGATTCTTTCAATGAGAACATGCGCTCAAGCCGAGGCACATGAAATATGTTGTCATTCAGGCCGAAGAGCCCGATATCCACGGCTGAAAAAACTTCGTGTCCCGCGAGTTTCAACACGGATGATAAGTATTCAACGCCGATGTTTTCGCGCCCAAGGTGAACGAAAAGAATTCTTATAGCCACACCTCTCGGTCTTCGTGTGTGCGGGAATCAGCGCGTTCTGTTTTACCTTCCCGGCGCCTATGCCGCACCCCGATTCCCGTTTGAATTATATCACATGTTCAACGCGAGATTAATCCATCCGATATGGGCGCCGCCGGAGTGTCACGCTCCTTTACGTTTCATTTACTGATAGCTATAATGCTATTGGCAGTCACGTCCCATCAAGGAAGGCGCTATTGAAAGTCGGGCTGGTATTCAATCCATTCAGTTATAAACTTCACGAAGAAAACATACGAATTGTTCAGAAATATTTCGGCTTGTTCCCCCCTTTGAGTTTGGCATGGGTGGCGGCGATAGCGGAACGGGCGGGCCATGAAGTCAAGATAGTTGACGCTCGAACCCTCAGATTGTCCGTTGCCGAAACAGCGAACATACTCAAGAAATTCAAACCGGACGTCATCGGGTTCATGATGACCACGTACATGTTCAGGGAAACCCTCGAATGGGCGAGAGAGTTGAAGGCTGCCGTGGGTGCGCCGGTCGTTATCGGCGGATACAATCTTCGGGTATATCCGCGCGAGTCCCTAATGAACGACGTGGCGGACTACGGGTGCTATCAACAGGCGCTTAAAATGTTTCCCGCTCTGTTGGGCGAGCTTGAAGGCGGGCGCGACTTTGAATCCGTGCCCGGCCTTGTGTTTAAAAAAAACAATGACATCATCGTAAACGAACCCCACCCGGAAGAAGAAAACTTCGACGCTTATCCGAATCCCGCGAGACATCTGCTGCCGAACGAACTTTACGCCGAATTTCCCACCGAAAGAAGGAACTTCACGGTGATGGTGACAAGTCTCGGATGTCCGATGCGGTGTTCTTTCTGCGAGGCGGGCGGTACGAAATATTCGCCGCGAAGTCCGGAAATCGTCGTAAACGAAATCAAGGAGTGCGCCGGCAAGTACGGCATCAGGGAGATCGATATTTTCGACTATGACTTCACGGCGCAGAGAAAAAGGGTGGACGAAATTTGCGACGGCATTATCCGGAACGGACTTGATGTTACTTGGGCCTGCCGTTCGCGAATCGACCAAGTTGACGCGGCGTTGTTGAACAAGATGCATCGCGCCGGCTGCAGACGCATTTACTACGGGATCGAAAGTCACAGCCAAGAAACACTTGACGCCATGAGAAAGCAAATAAAAATCAAACAGGTGCGGGACACCATCGAAGTCACGCGCAAGACGGGGATAAAAACACTCGGGTTTTTTCTGTGCGGCGTTCCGGGAGAAACGGCTAAAAGCTTCTCGAAAACCGTTAAGTTCGCGGTCAGCTTGAAACTCGATTACGCGCAGTTTTCCAAACTTACGGCGAAACCGTGTACCGAGCTTTGGAAAGACATGGTCGGCGAGACCGGGATCGACTACTGGAAAGACTACATAGTCGGCAAAACCGAAGAAAAACAACTGCCCCGCCCGTGGACTTCATTGAGCAACGACGATATCGATCGCCTTACCAAGAGAGCTTACCTCAGGCTGTACGCTTCTCCGGCGTTTCTCTGGCGCGCAGTGATAAGAGTCTCCTCGTTCACGGAATTCCGGAGGAAGTTTCTGGCCTTGATAGACATGGTTTTAAGACAGGAAAGCGTCTCGGAAAAATGGGCGCGCAAAGGTGGCGAATTCAAAGTTTACAACGAAAATTATCGTAAGAATATCAACAGCGCAAAAACCGCCATCGTAACTTCCAATGCTTCGGCTGACAATAACAAAACCAAGTGAACGGAAATAGAATGCGTCACAAAAGCGTTGCAATTGCTTTCGAGGTTGCCGCCGTCGCGCTGATTCTCGCCGTCGCCGGAACTGCGAGGTTGCATGGAATAACATGCATGAGCATAGCCAACCTTCTGCCGGACGAGGCGCGCCTCGGATTAAGCGCGGCGACGATTCTCGTACGCAAGTTGTTCGTTATGAACTATTTCCAGTCTTCGGAACCCCCGCTGCCGCAATATTTTATCGCTTTTTTTATGTCGCTATTCGGGAAAGCGCCTTGGACGCTGAAGCTGGCGCCGGCCTGTTTCGGGCTCGCGTCCGTTCTTGCAACCTACTTCGCCGGAAGATTGCTTTTTTCCATCGGAACCGGACTGGCCGCCGCGGGAATCGCCGCTCTCCTGCCGAACTTCATATTCTGGGGAGACGTCGCTTACGGTAGTTCTTTCGTCGTTCTTTTCACTGCATTGCTGCTGTGCTTTCACGCTCTTTTCATTCAGACGCGAAAGAAAAGGTTTCTCTATCTTATCGCGCTGGTTGCGGGATTGGGCTTTTCAACAAACATGATCATGCTATATGTGTCTGTGGCGTTTCTCGCGGCGCTTCTGTTTTCCGGACAGTATGTATTTTACATCAAGGACAAGAAATCCCTCGTCGTCGCAAGCGCGTTTTTTCTATTGGGGGCGGGCTTCCTATTGGCGTATGTGGTTTTTTCACATAAGCTGTCGTTCCACATTCTGGACCGCAGCCAAGCAGACACAATGGTGCGGAATTGGCAGGGCTTCAAAGAAGCCTTATCGCAAAGATTCGCAATGGTTCAATCCTATTTTTCTTGGGTGATTATAACTCCATTCATTTATTGGCCTCTGACGTTTATCACCAAGCGGACTTTAAACAAGTCCGTGGTGTTTTTATCGTTTTTCTTATTGGCATTTGTCTCGCAGAGCGTGGTTACATGGTCTGGAATGTACCCGGAACATCTCACTGTGGTTGTTCCCGTAGTCGCGCTGCTGATCGGCTCTATCGTGGAAATACCCGGTTGTTTCATGAAGAGCGCTGTCAAATACGCACCGTTGCTGATAATCTCGGTTTTCTCCGTATTGGGGTGGAGGCTTATATCGAATCATGAGCTTCCCTCGCCGGCAAACGTATGTAACACGAATTTGAACGCCGCCATGGCGCGATCGTTTAATTCGATGTCTCCCGAGCATACACTCGCTGCAACGAGTGAGACCATGTTAATCCTATCGTTTCATTACTTCACAACACGCGCCATTTTACCAAATCCCGAAACCATAGGAATAACTTCTCCTTTATGCAACCGTTTTCGAGCTTGTCCCGGACACCCCGACACGGTGTCGTTTTACTCCGCATTAACTTCAGTGCTGGATCATGACGGCAATTCTTCCGTCTGCATCGATAAGCAAAAGTCGTCATATCGATTCGACAAGCCCGTATGTGCGGAAACATTGCGGGAGCTCATCGCCTATTTCGTCGGGACTGAAAATAGAAACAACGTTCTGCTGTGCCAAGGCGAAGGTGATCGGAAATCTTCCCGACATCCCACAACCATATTAAACAGCGGCTTGAGAAACGCTATGGACGAAATGAAAGATGACGGTCTTTTTCTGATTAAAAGGGAACAAGTGCTCGGCGCTAACACGACGTGCGATATTTTGCACGTTTCGCCGAATGTGAAACTAACATCGAGAATCACACCGGCCGCCATATACGGCAAAAAAAAGTTTTAGCCGATTCAGTTCGATATCTCACGCTTAATCGCACGCGTCCGAAATGTGTTTTCGCGTTGCGCTGCATTCTGAAAACATCCGCATAGCGATCCATCAAAGCACTTATCGCCGCATCATAAATTGAACGTCATTTAGCGCGCCGGCGGAAACCAGTTGTCGTTTCGAGCTATTTAATATTCGGGACTGCATTATAGCAAGGATAAGTGTTAAAATTTTACCAGTTGCAGAGGATGGCGATATACTCGGGTTCGGCCCTTTGTTTGCGAAACCGGGTTTGTTTCTAAAGTCACTCGCCGGGTTGACATGTGAACTCATTTAAAGTTTCTGTAGTAATTCCCACGATGAACCGCAAAGAGATACTGAAAGCATGCCTGACTTCGGTGTTCAAGCAAACGTTCGACGCCGTTGAAGTCATAGTCGTGGATAATAACAGCACGGACGGTACCGGCGAAATGGTGAAGCAATGTTTTCCGGATGTAATGTTGCTTGAGAACGGCAGGAACCTCGGCCCCGCCGAAGCACGCAATCAGGCAATACGAATTTGTCGCGGAGATTTTCTCTGGTTTCTGGATTCAGACACGATTGTTCTCGACGCCCAATGCCTTTCATTCATGGTTTCAGCCCTCGCCGAACACGATGATATCGGGGCGATAGGCGCGGAGATGATTGAGGAAAAAACAGGGAAAGTAATTCTCGACAAG
>JAKLIR010000101.1 GCA_022709505.1 bacterium
CTCATCTCTTTTTCCGATTTCAACCCACATTGGTGAAAAATGTGGGCTAAATAAAATCGGCCCGGATTTTTCTCCGGAAAAATATGGGTTAAAATATAGTTATGAAAAGAGAAACGCGCCAAACGGAAAAAAGCCGCCCTATTGGGCGGCTTTCCTCTAGGGTGTTGCAATCGGCAACACTAACTTCAACTCGTTACAAATTATCGGCGCGTCTCGAAAATACTTTAGCTATCTGGAAAATTAATTTCGGAGGCCGTTATGACGGATAAAGAATTATGCAGCTACGACGAGGTTTTCGTGGAATCCATAATCGAGGAAATTAATGAAATGATGTTCGATAAATATAAAGACGACGAGACAATGCCGCTGCTCGGCGTGGTGGCCAAAGACGGGATTCCTTGCGACATCGCGATCTGGGTTCACATGTTCAAAACTTCCGATGTGAAAAAGAAGTTGGGCAAATAGCCCCGCGGCGGGGTTCATACTTGACATAAGCCCGTCAATGTTTATTATATCTATTGGAATTATCGACAAAATGAGGTCCGCTTATGATCGTGTCCAAAAAGAGCAGGTATGCAATGCGGGCTGTGTTCGAGTTGGCTAAACAACACGGGCAAGGACCGATCAAAATATCTGAAATCGCAAAAAATCAAGCTATTCCAGCAAGATTTCTCGAAGTTATCCTGTGTCAACTAAAGCAGGCGGGCTATGTCGAATCCACCCGCGGACGCGAGGGCGGCTACAAACTTTCGCACGACCCTTCGGAGCTGTCCGTCGGCACGATTCTTCGCTATTTTCAGGGTTTGCAGGAGCCGGTTGACTGTATCGGCGACAATCCGAAGGAGCGGTGTCCGCTCCGCTCGAACTGCGTCTTCGTGCCTATGTGGGAAGACATGCAAAAAGCCATCTCCGGCGTCTGCGACGCCACCACTTTCGCCGACCTCGTCAAACGAGAAAAAGAATGCCTCGCATCAGCCACCTTCGACTACGCGATCTGAACCCGAATCCTTATCTAAATTCGACGCGACGGCGATTATGGCAAAATGACCGTCAGGCGTCGTTGCCGAGCGCGATCCATGCGCAGAGACAAAGAGCGCATGCGCCGACGAGGGTTGTATTCACGCCGAGCATCGGGATGAGAAAAGCGCCGGTGAGGAGAGCGCCCGCGCCCGCGCCGAGGAGATCGCTGAAGTTTAAAATACCCGCCGCGGCGCCGCTGTTAACAGCATTACCGGCGAGCAAACGCATCGACGCCGGAAAAACACCGCCGACGCCGAGCCCCGAAAAAAATGAAAATGCGCATATCCCGAGGAGCCCGAGCGAAACGCGTCCCGCAACGGCTGAAAGAACGGCGCATGTGAGAATTACCAGCGCAAGCGGAACGGAAGGCTTCAGGCGTTCCTTCAGCATGGACGCGGATGAAGCTCCGATTCCCGCGCCGGTCATGAAAACGGCGATAATCACCGCCATCTGTCTGTAAACAACTCCCGTTTCAGCCTGAAAGATAAGAAGCAGGGTGATTTCGAGCAACATGCCTGAGAAGCCCGCGGCTGCGGCGGCCGAGTAAACGGCGAGCGTCCGGGCGGTCGCGCTTCGTCGCCCGGCATAACGAGCCGACAATGAGCATGCCGCCGCAAGCCCGAAGAGCAGCAGCACCATGCGCGCCGAGCCGCCGGCGGCGCCGAGCCCGGAAACAACCGCGCCGAGCCGCGAGCCTCTGAATATCCCGGCTATGTATGCGGAGCGCTCGGCGACCGCTACGGGCGTCATGTCCGTATTCACACGCACGTCCCGTCCGCTGGTCAGCTTGCCCACCGCCGCGCGGGTCTTATCCTTCGCTCCGAAATATTCAGCCGGAGTCTTGAAGAACTGCATCAGCGCCGGATCAAGTCGCGCCGGATCGAAAAAGTAGATCGCCTCCGTTTCGCTGAAATGCTCTGAAGATATTTTCCTTTCCACGAACCTGCGTGCGGCGACCGCGGGAGACACGGACTTGAAAAAATCCGCGTCCCGGGCGAGGAGCAGTAACGTTTTCGGGCCGGGGACGATTCTTACTCCGTGGAATCGCGGCTCGGCGGCCGCGAGGACGCCGCCAAGCATTCCGCGTTCCGCCGCGCCCATATAGTTTTCCCCGAATGGGATGGATAGCGCCGCCACGCCGCCGGGGGCGAGCCGCGCATCGAGCAGAGCGAAAAACTCACGCGTGAAATATCTGTTGCTCGAGATCGTGTCCGGCGCTCCCGCGTCGATTATCGCGACATCGTATTTATCGCGCGTCTTAGCGAGGAAACCACGAGGGTCGGCTGGAACGATACGCAAGCGCCCGTCTCTGTACACTCTCGAGAGGGGCATCGGCGTCCTTCGCATTTTCATTCCGAGCAGCACAGGGTCAAGTTCCGCCCAGACGACCTTTTCAGGGTGGTGTTTCAAGGCTTCGGAAATTTCGATAGGACCTGCGCCCGCGAGAAAAATCCTGCGCGGCTCGGGGTGAGAGAGCAAGGGGATGTGCGCGATAAATTCGCCCGAGACGACATCCGGCGCGACGCCCGCCGGCCGGCCGTCGGAATAGAAGTCGATCCTGCCGGAGTCCGATATCGCCACGATTTCGCCGTAGCCGGATTGTCGCGTTTCGGAGACGAGTCTTTTCCATGCAAGCGTCTGCGCGGCGTCCTCGGCGTCGTAAATCCATATCGGCGCGGCGAGAAATGCGCCTGCCGCGATCGCACACGCGGCGACGGCTGGAAATCGCGGAAGAAACATCGCGCCGCCTAAAACGGCGATGAGAGCCGCCGCGGCCGCGCAGCCGAACGGGTTGAGCATTGTAACGAGAAACAGGCCGAAGACAAGCCCCGCGAATGCGCCCCCGAACGTGTCGAACGCGTAAATCCGTGCGGCGCTCGATGGGGCCGCGCGGCCGTCCGCGGCGGCAATCGCGCACAGGGCGGGAAAGAGCGCTCCGGCGACGAAGCATACGGGAGCGAAGCAGGAAAATGAAATCAGAAGGAGTTTCTCGAAAGAGGCGGGCTCGCCGTGCGGGACCCCGAACGCGCCGCCGAGCGCGCTCGACCAGAATAGGGATGCGGGAGTGAGCGCCGCGAGCAAAAGAAGCAGAACACCGGCGCGGCCGCGCGATGCGCGTTTCGAGGATGCCGCCCCAGCCGCGCTTCCGAGGCCGGTGCAGATGAGCCACGCGAAAAAAAATATTCCGATCGAAAGTTCGTCGCCGCGCCCCGATGCAATGAGCCTGCGTGTCAGAAGAAGCTGCGCTGTAATCGACGCCGCGCCTGCGGCGGACGCCGCGAAAAAAACTCTCGCGCCGGATTTCATTCCGGATGCTCCCGAATGACGGCGGCCTGAGCGGCAGGGTCTCCGCCGGCGAGTCGCCATAACATGACGAACAACGTCGCGAGCGCTGCGATCTTCACCACGTTGACAATAGTCACCGAAGGACTAAGCCCGTGGGTGAGCGCCTGAAAATGCCATGGGAATATCCACTGCGCGCACAACCCGGCCGCCGCGAGCGGAACCATCAGCGCAAGCTGTTTCGGCCGTGCGGCCGCGAGCGGCGCGACGAACGGCAACAGCCAACACAAGAACTGCGGTGAGGCGATTTTAAACCCGAGGATGAAAGCTGTCAAAAGGAGAGCGCAGCCCGAAAGCACGATCCCGATTTCTCGTTCCTTCGTAAACATCCCACGAAATTTCGCCGCCGTGTGAAAGATGCGCGCGTACGCCGATACGAGCAGCCCGGCGAGCACGTACGTGGAGGCCCTCATGGCGGCATCCGTGGCCGCGCCTTCGCCCGGACGCCAACATATCACATCACGTGCAAGCGGCGTCCTCGCTCCAAGAAAGTGCATTATTGAAAGCGCCGCACCGTAAACGCTGATCTTCTCCACCCCGCGCCCCGCGTGGAATGCGAACGAGCTCGCGATCCCTTTCGGCGCGAGCATGAACGGGATGCCGTAAAGCAACACACAAACCGCGCCGAAAACAGCCGCGCCGCGGATGAGCGCCGGTTTGCGACCCGTTCGCCACGAGTACAGGCAGAACAATGGGAACAGCACCGCCGGGTACCCCTTCGCGGCGACTCCCGCCCCGAGAAGCGCGTACGCGACGGCGCCCCTTTCCCTGAATAGGAAATACACGGCCCAAGCGGTGAGCGCGACCGGAATGTAGTCGAGCGAAACGACGCCGACCGGCCCCACGGCTATCATCCCCGCCGTGAAAACGGCGCAGACCGCCGCGTCCCTTTTCCCGTTATCGTCGTCTTTCAATAGGCTTGCGATTCGCATGACGCCGGCGAGCGCGATGAACGCGAACGCCGTCATTCCCACCGAGAACGCGCCGAGATAAGAAGCAGTCGAGCGGGCGAAGGGAGCAAGCGCCCAGAGCCATGCCGCCGAAAGAGGCGGGTACTCGACCGGCACATCCCGGTACGGCAGGAGCCCGTTCGCCGCGGCAAGCCCGAAGTGGGTGCGGTAGTATTCGAGGTTGAACGACACGTAGCCCGCGTAGAAAAACGAGCCCGCCGCGCGTGAGAAGAAAAGCAGCGCCACGAGCGCGAAACAGACGACGAGCGCCGCCGCCGCGATCGGTTCCGTTTTCGTCCGCCCTATCTTCATCGCGCCGTCCAATGTTTCCATATTAGCAGAATTCCGGTGAGTCGGGAACCTTCGCCGCGGCGGCGCTCGCGACAACCCAACCCGCTTTTTTCATCGATGATGCAACGCCGCGGATCGCCCTTTTTCCGATTTCACGGATTTTTCGGGCGAAAAATCCGGACTGAAATACGTTGAAACCGCATCCCCCCCGGAATAGAATACTAACAGCATGTAATTTCAATGTGTTCACGGAGGCGCGGCCCATGAGAAAAATAGTTCCGATTATCGCACTCGCCTTTATTCGGATGTGCTCTCCTTCCTTCGCCGCGACGGGCGAAAACCCGCAGTCGGTTTTCCTCGCCCGTTTGGGATGCTCGAAGGCGATCATCATAAACGGGGATGACTTCGGCCGAACGAAATGGAGCAACGAGGGAATATTGAACGCCATCCGCAACGGCGTCGTGACTTCCACAAGCTTGGAAGTGGCCGCGAACTCCGCGCCGGAAGCGTATAAAATAATAAAGGAAAATCCCAAGCTAGACGTCGGCGTACACCTCGAACTCGCTCGGGACGACGCTCCCGGAAACGAGTTCGGCCCGCTGTCCCCGCTCGACAAAGTCCCGCACCTCGTGGACGAAAAAGGCTTGTTCCTCACTTCGATCGACAAGCTTCTTCCGGTGCCGGGCGACGAGATCGCCGCCGAGCTGGAAGCGCAGGTTAAAGCCGCTTATGACAACGGGGTGGACGTAACTCATCTCGACTGCCACAAAGGGTTCTATCACACATACGACCGCAAGTCGTTGAACCCGACGCTGAAGCTCGCGCGCCGGTACGACCTGCCGATCCGCTGGACCGGCCGCGCGGACGACCCGATGCTCGTCAAAAACGGCATCGTCACCCCGACGCGCACGTTCATGATCGACATGAAAGCGGATTACGAAAACAAAAAAACGTCTCTTATCAGCAATATACAAAAGATTAAGCAGGGAGAGATCCTCGAGGTCGTCCTGCACCCGGCCACGGGCGGTTTGGAGCCGAACGAATCCGAATGGAGAAAGCGCGACTACCGCCTCATGCTCGATCCGGACGTGAAGAGCGAAATCGAAAAGGACGGCGTCTGCCTCACCGGCTACAGGCAGCTCCGTGATTTTCAGCGCGAATGGAGGAAGAGGAACGATGCCGGCAAATGAGATAGCGAGAGGCGTTTTCGCCGTGGGCGGCCCCGAGCTTTCCGACATCCACGACGCTTACTCCTACATTGTGGATTTCGACGGTGCGCAGGTGATGATCGACTGCGGGGCGGCCTCCGACTGCTCGAAACTTCTCGCGAACGCCGAGCGCGCCCTCGGCGCGAAGCCGAACATCAGGACGGTTGTCCTAACGCACAACCATATCGACCACGTGGGAGGCGCGGCGGCGCTCAGGTCGAGAACGGGCGCGCGGATCGCCGCCCACGAGCACGACGCGCCGGCACTCGAATCCGGCGATCCCGAAAGGACCGCCGCTTCATGGTACGGAGCGGACTTCCCCCCGCTTCCGCTCGACATAATCCTCGGCGGTGAGGCCGGCTCCATCGAGGGCGCGGACGATTCCCTCTCCTTCATCCACACCCCCGGGCACACCCCCGGCTCCATCTGCATCCTCCTCGAAAGAGACGGCAAAAAGATTCTCTTCGGGCAGGACATCCACGGGCCTTTTCTTCCGCAATTCGCCTCCGACGCGGCCCGCTGGCGCGAATCGATGAAAAAACTCCTCTCGCTCGAACCGGACATCCTTTGCGAGGGACACTACGGTTTCTTTATGACGAAGGATCGGGCGGCGGCTTTCATCAGAAGCTATCTGGATAAAGTCTGACTCAAAATATTTCTTGATTATTTCCATTTTTCATTTACGATATTTTCCAGCACGCGGAAAACGGAGGTAGCTTAATGGCAACATCATGGAAAAAGCGTTTATGGAAAGCGGTGTTCGCGGCTCTCGCAATCACGGCGCCGGTTCTGTTCTGCGCAGGTGCGGCGATGTCTCAAGACTCAGCCCCTTCGAAGCTCTACCACACACCCAAACAGAAGCGCGAGGCCGGCAAGAAAACACTCATCGGGAAAGCGATCGAATTCAACGGATTGCTCGAATCCGAACTTCTTATAAAGAGTTCAAGGGATGCGATGGACGACACGCACTCGGAGTCCGACATCATCGCCAAGACGGTGCAGCTCGGCTGGAAAGTGACGATGAACGAGGATTTCTCCGGCAAGCTCACTCTTCTTTGGGAGGAAGACAAGACGGAGCCGATATCGATCGACGAGGGATACATCAAGTACGACGGCGACAGGTTCGACGTAAGCGTCGGAAAGCTCTATCCGCCGTTCGGAACTTTCGAGTCTCGCTTCATTACCGACCCTCTGACGCTCGAACTCGGCGAGATACGGGAGAGCGCGCTGATGGTTCATTCGAATCTGACGCACCAATTCGAGGCGGCTGTCACGATCGCGAACGGAACCGTCGATAAAATTTCCCGCGAGGAAAAAAGGCTGGACGATTATCTGATACGAGTGGACGCGCACACGCCTTTCTTCGGAATCGGCAAGATCGACTTCGGTGTTCAACGCTACTCGGATATAGCGGACACCGACGCGCAAATAATAGTCGATCCGTTGACCGGCGCACCGAAAACCGGTGCGGTTCTCAACAAGATCGTCCCCGGCTTCGGGGCCTATTACACGCTCACTTCGGGCGCGTGGGTTTTCAACGGAGAGTTCGTCGGCGCACAGAACAGGTTCGAGCCCGCGGACCTCGACCGCAACGCGGACGGCGTCGGCGATAAACCTCGCTCATGGAATTTCGAACTCGCTCGCAACGTCTCGAAGGATACTGAACTCGCCGTTAAGTACGAAGGCAGCCGCGAGTTCTTCGGATTCCCCAGAACCCGCTACGGAATCGATGTGAGCTGGGGTCTCGGCGACGGTGTGACATTTTCGACCGAATTCATGCATTCGATATACAAGCCTGATTTCTCGAATTTGAAACGCTCGAACGAACTTAATTCGCTTCTGTCGATAGAGTTCTGATAAAGATTGGCGTTTAACTATAGCCGTGCCGGGTCTCCGCACCCGTGCGTTCATTGATCCTTTGCGAATTTAAGTTTTTATGTAGCGCCGGGTCTCCGCACCCGGCGGTTGCTCTCTTCCACGTTGTGATGCTCCGCGGCTTAAGGGAACCCTTTGAAGAAGGGTTCCCTTAAGTATTCCTCCTAAACTTTTCGCGCGCGCAATTCCAGCTTCGCTCTGAATTGCTTCCCGTTATTCCGGGAAAAACTTTCCCTCGTTACGATGCTCCGCGTCGTAACGCGCGGCAGCATCTTTGGCGCTGAAACAAACCACGAATACCACTGCAATACCAAGCATCGTTTTTCTTTTCCTCTGGTAACATTCGATGAAAAGCGTGAGTGTTAATAGGTCTGTGATTACCGAAAAATACAGGAGAAACATACCGTTGAGCGTTTCATAGGTGGAGCGCGACAATTTATTGTCGCTTTCATCGCCGGGAATTAATTCCCGGCGTAAGCAATGCAAGGCGGCGATGAATCGCCGCACTCCATATCAGGTGTCTTTATACGGTCTGTTCCGTCCTCGGCCCGGCCGCTCTCTTTCGTCATTCCGGATCTCAATATTTAGGCAAAGAAGAAGAGAAGCAGCATAACCCACATTTTTCACCAATATGAATTGAAATCGTAAAAAGGGATGAGATACAAGACACATCGAGCGAGAACGAGGGAGCATACTTAGATGTATGTGACCGAGTTCGAGTCGATGATGCAACGCCGCAGATCGCCGCTTTTTGCAATTTTAGTCTCGGGAGAAGTCACCCCATTCAAACCAATAATACCCCCCTGACATCCATGTCACCCATGGATTCCGGATCTCAGTCCGGAATGACGAAAGAGAGAGCTAACCCACATTTTTCACCAATATGAATTGAAATCGTAAAAAGGGATGAGATACAAGACGCATCGAGCGAGAACGAGGGAGCATACTTAGATGTATGTGACCGAGTTCGAGTCGATGATGCAACGCCGCAGATCGCCCTTTTTACGATTTCTTCGTATCGGCGAGCGACACGCCCTACTCCGATGCTATTTCAATAATATGGTAACGATTCCCCTTGCCGGGACCATTGTCTCAATCGACGCGCCCGCCTTGGACTTTTTGACAGAGACGGGTTTTCCGTTTCTTTCGAGAAGGTCTGTTTTTTCGGCTCGCGTGATTTTAAGGATCGGTGAGACGTTCACAGCGGCCTTCGTGCGTTTCCCGTCCATTTCTTGAAGTCTGACGATTACGCCGTCGCCGCGTTCCGCCTTTTTCACACCGAGCAGGCGTATGTTCGCCGGTTCGACCGAGATGAAGGAAACCGGCGCGCCCTGCCCCTTGCCGCCGAAATCCTCGACCGCCATCCTGGCGGCGTCGACCGACCATTTGCCGCCGAAGTCGGCATAGACGCCGGACTGGTCGTTGAGGATGCCGATCTTGACCTTGCCGTCCGAGACCTGGGCCAGGGCCGGCAGGGCGGCGAGGGTGGTGGCGAGGCACGAAGCCGACAGCAGTAATGCGCGCATTATTCTCTCCCCGAATGCTCATGCGATCGTCGGTCCCCGGGCGCAGGGCGCCGGGCCATTGTTCAGGATGTGACCGAACCTTGTTCTGATTCCCGGATCGTATCCGCGCGGGGATCATAGCTGCTATGCATT
>JAKLIR010000102.1 GCA_022709505.1 bacterium
GATGCTCACGGATCTTTATGAAGTTCCCGGTGGCGCCTCGCCTCATATAGATGCAATAGCGCCGTTGTTCAAGATGGTCGGATTTGAGGCCGTCCCGGCGGGCGCGGTCATTTTAAGGATCGGAGCGAAGGAATTTCCTTATTCCTTGATAGCCGTGTGGCCGGAAAAAAGTAATTCGGCTGAAAGCCTTCTCGTGAGGCGAGAAGGAGACGCCGTGCTCTTTCTGACCGAACTCCGGCATCGAAAGAAATCGGCCTTGAAGTTGAGGATTCCAATGTCGAGGAACGACCTGCCGGCGGTTATGGCGGCCAAGGGGAAAGAGGGCGTAATCATAGGTAAAGATTATCGCGGCGTGCCGGTAATCGCGGTGCTGAACGCCGTGCCCGGCACGAATTGGTTCATGGTGACCAAGAAGGACGTGGCGGAGGTTTACGCGGGATGGCGCTTAACATCGACCATAATAATTCTGCTTATGCTGGCGATAGCGATGGCGGTAACAGCCGCATTGGAAGTGTTCTGGCTGCGTAGCGAAAAGGCTCATTACAAAATCGTTCTCGAAGCCGATAAAACGATCGGCGAGATGGAGGAACGACATCGCGTAACGCTGTTGAGCGTGAGCGACGGCATAATCACGACGGACCCGGAAGGAATGGTGGAACTGCTCAATCCGGTGGCCGAGTCCTTAACCGGGTGGACGGCGGAAGAAGCCCGCGGCAAATCATTGGAGGAAGTTTTCAACATTGTCAACGCGGGGACGAGGCATCGGGTCGAAAGCCCGGCGCACAGGGCGGCGCGAGAGGGGATTGCTGTCCAGCTCGCGAGCGATACAGTGTTGATCTCCCGGGATGGAACCGTACGTATGATATCCTGTAGCGGCGCGCCCATACGAAATATCCGGGGCGGGATCACCGGCGTCGTGCTAATCTTTCGCGATCAAACCACTGAGCGAGAAGCTCAAAAGATGCTTCGGGACAGCGAGGAGAGGTTCAGGGGAACGCTTGATAATATGATGGAGGGATGCCAGATTATCGGCTCCGACTGGCGGTATCTTTACGTTAACAAAGCAGCCGCTGAGCACGGCCGCAATAAGAGGGAAGAGCTTATCGGCCGCTCGATGCTGGAGCTGTACCCCGGAATTCAAAACTCGGCGACGTTCGCGGTGCTTGAAAAATGCATGAGAGAAAGAAGCCGCGAACATTTGGAGAACGAGTTCTTTTTTCCCAACGACGAAAAAGGGTGGTTCCAGCTCGCGATCCAGCCGGTGCCGGAAGGGATTTTCGTTTTATCCATAGACATCACAAGGCGTAAAAAGACTGAAGAGGAGCTTGAGAAGCACCGGGATCATTTGGAGGAACTCGTGGAGGAGCGTACGGCGGAACTCGCCGTAGAGAAGGAGCGGGCTGAAGCCACGGACAAACTCAAATCCGTTTTTCTCGCCAGCATGAGCCACGAACTGCGCACGCCGCTGAACTCGATCATAGGGTTCACCGGCATACTTCTCATGGGGCTCGCCGGCGAAATGAACGAAGAGCAGAATAAGCAACTACGCATGGTGAAAAACAGCGCAAACCACCTCCTGAGCCTTATAAACGATATTCTGGACATCTCCAAGATAGAGGCCGGCAAGGTGGAGTTGTCGATAGAGAAATTCAAGATGATCGGGGTTGTGAACGAAGCGATGGAAACAATGACCCCGGCGGCGAATATGAAGGATTTGAAGCTTATCGCCGAGTTGCCTCATGAAATAGAAATGTATAGCGACAGAAGGCGAGTGAAGCAGATACTAATGAATCTCGCTGGGAACGCCGTAAAGTTCACGGAAAGGGGTGATGTGAGAATAACGGCGAAGATTGTTAACGGCGAAAAGGTGGAGGTTCGGGTTGCGGACACCGGAATAGGCATCAAGGAGGAACACATGAAACTGCTTTTCAGCCCATTCCAGCAATTGGGAGGAGACATCGAAAAGCGGCACGAGGGAACGGGACTCGGTTTGCACCTTTGCCGGAGGTTGACCGAACTGCTTCACGGGGATATCCGCGCGGAAAGCAAGTTAGGCGTGGGCAGCACGTTCATTTTTAACATTCCGATAAGACATGAAGAGGAGTATCACTGTGAAAAAGATACTTGTGATAGAGGATAACGAGCAGAATCTGTACCTGATAAGATTCATCCTTCAGAAGAACGGCTACAAAGTGCTGGAAGCCCGTACTGGCGAAGCCGGAGTGGAGGCGGCCGCCGCGGAGAAACCGGACTTGATACTGATGGATATACAGTTGCCGGACATCGACGGGTATGAGGCGACGAAGAGGATAAAGTGCGCGAGCGAGAGCTGTACGGCGCCTATCATAGCGATCACCTCGTATGCCATGACCGGCGACAGGGAGAAGTCCTTGGCGGCGGGCTGCTCCGGATATATAGAAAAGCCGATAAATCCCGAAACTGTGATGGACGAGATATCGGCATATATTTGAGCAACGCCGACATCGGTCCAACCGGAGGGTGCGACGATGAAAATCATGATAGTGGACGATCAGAGGGAAAACATCTGTTTTCTCGAAGCGCTTCTGCGGGGAAAGGGCTATGAAACCGCCGTCGCATACAACGGGCGGGAAGCGCTTGATAAGCTTAGGAGCGACGAGTTCTGGATGATAATCTCGGATATCCTCATGCCTGTCATGGACGGCTTTCAACTTTGCATGGAATGCAAGCGCGACGATTCCCTTAAGGCGATTCCCTTTATTTTTTACACTGCCACTTATACGGAAAAAAAGGACGAGCAATTAGCGTTGAGCTTGGGAGCGGACAGATTCGTGTTGAAACCGACCGAGCCGGAAGAGTTCATCAAGATAATAGAGAACCTGCTGAGCGAAAAAGAAAAAGGTGTTATTGAGGCCGGCTACATCGATGCGCCGGTTGTCGAAGCGGAGGTTTACAAACAATACAGCGAACGGTTGGTCAGGAAGCTGGAAAACAAAATGTTGGAACTGAAGGAAAACGAGGAACGGTTCCAGACGCTTTTGGCCTCGTTGAAAGATGTTGTTGTGTGGGCGGCAAGCGCGGACGGCAAGGATTTCTATTATGTAAATTCCGCCGTGGAAAGTGTTTACGGCAGGCCGGCAAAGGATTTTCTCGATAATCCCCGGATGTGGATCGACACCGTCCATCCGGACGACAGGGAGCGCGCTCGGATAAGCGAAGAAGAAATGTTCGAAAAAGGCGGGAAGGACATCGAATACCGCATTGTCCGGCCAGACGGCGAAATCCGATGGCTGCACGACCGCGCGAGCGTCGTTTCGGACGACTACGGCAATCCCTTGAGGATCGGAGGCGTCGCAACTGATATCACCGAACGCAAGCGTGCGGAGGAATCATTACGCGAGAGCGCGAGGATTCTGAAAGAAACACAGGAGCTGGCGCATCTTGGTAATTGGTATTGGGATGTAAAGACCGGGGATGTGACATGGTCCGAGGAAGTTTACAAAATCTTCCGGCTCGACCCGGAGAAATTCAAACCGGATATCAATGCCATCATGAAACGGTCGCCGTGGCCCGGAGACGCCACACGGGACGAGGAATTGATACGCCGCGTGATGGAAAACCACGAAAAGGGAACATACGAACAAAGATTTCTGAGACCGGACGGAAGCACGGGGTATTACTTTTCCTCTTTTCAGGGGATATATGACGCCGACGGCGAACTTAAGGCGATCTTCGGGACCGTTCAGGATATAACTGAATCAAAAACAGCGGAGAATGAATTGAGGATGAGCGAGGAAAGGTACCGTTCGTTTTTTTCCGCCAGCATGGATGCGGTGTTTCTGACAGCGCCGGACGGGCGGATAATAGCCGTTAATCAATCGGCGTGCAAGATGTTCGGTCGCACTGAGGAGGAGCTTTTGCGGATCGGCCGCACCGGAGTCACGGACGCGTCCGACCCGAGGTTGAAAAACGCGCTGGAAGAACGCGAGAACACCGGCCGGTTTCACGGCGAACTGACGTTTGTCAGGAGCGACGGCTCGAAGTTCCCCGGAGAGATTTCCTCCGTGGTGTTCAGCAACCGCGATGGTGATGTTTACACAAGTATGGTGATCCGCGACATTACCGAGCGTAAGAAGAACGAGGAGGAAAAGGCAATTCTCGTGAAAGCGATCGAAACCACGAAAGATGCGATTCATATCTGCACTCCGGCCGCGACGATCGTATATGCGAATAAATCCATGTCGGAGCTTTTCGGCTATGAAAATTCCGAACTCGTCGGAATGCACTGCTCGAAGCTGAACGCGCCTCACGACGCCGAGAAAACGATGGAAACAATTCTCGGGCATTTGGAGAGGGACGGCTTCTGGGAAGGAGAAGTCATCAACGTGCGCAAGGACGGGCGTAAGTTTACTTCATACGCGCGCGTTTCCACGATCAAGGACGAGAACGGGAAAATAATCAACCACATATCGACGCAGAATGACATCACCGAGTACAGACGGACGGAGGAATTGTTTCACATAAGGCTGGCCCTGCAGGAATACGCAACTTCGCATACTCTTGACGAACTGCTTCAAATGGCTCTGGATGAAGTGAGCAGGATGACGGAAAGCGCCGTGGCTTTCTACCATTTTATCGATGACGACGAGAAGACCGTTTCGCTCGGGGCGTGGTCAACGCGGACGCTGACGGAATTTTGCACGGCGGAAGGGAAAGGGACTCACTACGATATCAAAAAGGCGGGCGTGTGGGCGGACTGCGTGCGTACGAGGCGGCCGGAGGTGCACAACGACTATGTTTCGCTGCCGAACAGGAAAGGGATGCCCGAAGGGCATGCCGATATCACCCGCGAACTCGTTGTTCCGATCATAAGGGAAAGCCGTGTGGTGGCGATGATAGGCGTCGGCAACAAACCGTCCGACTACACGGAAAAGGACATCGGCGCTGTTTCTTATCTGGCCGATGTGACATGGGAAATCACTAAACGTAAGCGTGTGGAGAAGGAGAAGGAAACCCTTCAGCAGCAGTTGAACCAAGCGCAGAAGATGGAGGCGGTGGGCAGGCTGGCGGGAGGAATCGCTCACGATTTCAACAATATGCTCGGTGTTATCCTCGGGAATGCCGAGTTGGCGATGGCGGAACTCGGGCAGGATGCGCCGCTTCGACACGAATTAGGGGAAATTCACAATGCCGCGTTGCATTCAGCCGATCTCACGCGCCAGCTTTTGGCGTTCGCGCGCCGGCAGACGGTGTCTCCGGTGATACTGGACGTCAACGAGACGGTGTCGAAGATGCTCAAAATACTCAGGAGGCTGATCGGCGAGGACATCGACCTCGTCTGGGCGCCGGGGCGAAACGGGTGGTCGGTGAGGGTCGATCCTTCACAGATCGATCAGATTCTGGTCAATTTGGCGGTGAACGCCCGAGACGCCATATCCGGTGTGGGCAAGGTCACAATCACGACGGAAAACGTGGTGATCGATGAGATGTATTGCCATGAACACGCCTATGTAATCCCCGGAGAATACGTCATGCTCGCCGTAAGCGACAACGGATGCGGCATGGATAAAGAGGTGCTCTCGCACATTTTCGAGCCTTTTTTCACCACGAAGGAACTTGGGAAAGGCACGGGATTGGGATTGGCGACGGTGTATGGCATCGTCAAACAGAACAACGGCTTCGTGAATGTTTACAGCGAGCAGGGGATCGGAACGACGATCAAGGCATATCTGCCTCGGTTCACGGATGAATGCCCGGTTGATCGGGAGGAGCGGGAGGAGCGGGAGGTTTTCATGGGCGGAGAGACACTGCTGCTCGTGGAGGATGCACCCGCGATTCTGAATCTCGGAAAGAGGATACTAAAAGGATTGGGATACAACGTGCTGACGGCGGGATCGCCCGCGGAAGCTATCGACTTCGTTGAAAACCACGCGGAGAAAATCCATCTGCTGCTCACTGATGTTGTCATGCCGGATATGAACGGAATGGAACTGGCTGAACGGCTGCAAAAAATCAAACCGAGCTTGAAATGTATCTTCATGTCCGGATACACTCCGGACGTGATAGTGAACCAAGGTGTTTTGGAGAACGGGGTGCGGTTCATCCAGAAGCCGTTCTCGATCGATGATTTGTCTATGAAGGTGAGGGAAGCACTGGACGAAGCGAACGAGGTGTAATGCCAAGTCGCAATAGAGATGACGTTTATCCCGCACTGATTTCACCCCGGATTCATTGATAGCGCGCCGAACCCGGATTCAAGCCGCATCGGTGAAAAATCTTGGCTAAATGACTCCATCCGTTGTGAGCGCGTACAGGACGAGACCGCGCATGACTTTCTGCTTAAAATCCTCCGGCCGGTCGAGCTGTAGGCGTTCGAGATAGCGCGCGGCGGCCGCGGGCGGTTTCGCTATCTTTGCGAGCCCGGACGGACCCGGGAATTGAAAACCCTTCAATGAGAGCTTCTTTTTCAGGCCTTTGAGCGCCTTCCCGAGCACCAGTTCGTCTTTTGTGAACTCAGTTCCGTATGGGAACACGGGGAAAAGGTTTTCCTTGACGTATTTCGCGTGCGCCTCGGTGACGGCTTGCGGATAGTTATTTCTGAACTGATCCGGTATTTTGAAATTCTTCGGCAGTTTGTGAAAGGAGATCGCGCGGCGGACGAGTTCGTCCTGAAAACGCGAATCCGTTACGTTGATCAGAGTGGCGATCACGGCGCTGTCTGTTTTCCCTCTGAGGTCGGCTATCCCGTATTCGGTGACCAAGATGTCGCGCAGGTGGCGGGGGATGGTCAGGTTTCCATAGGACCAGACGATGTTGGACATCGGGACGCCGTTGTCATCGCGGCAGCTTCTGAAGACGAGGATCGAGCGCCCGCCGGGAAGGTCCTGCGCCATCGAAACGAAGTTGTACTGCCCTCCGACGCCGCTCACCACACGGCCGTCTTCCAGAGTGTCCGAGACCACCCCGCCGAGCGCGGTCGCCATCATGCACGTGTTCACAAACCGCCCGTCGCGGCGCTGCATGAATTTCAGTTCCTGATCTCCATGCGGCGAGTTCACGAAATCTATCTCCCGCATCTCGATGTCCCTGAGCTTTTCGTCGTTCATCCCACGCAGAGTGTCGTAGAACCACTCCGAGCCGAGGAAGAAGCCGGCATGAACGGGGATGCCTTTTTTCAGGCTCGCCCCGAGGCAGGCCGCGGCGATTCTTTTCCGCTCGGCCGGGTCGGACAGATCCGCTCGCGCCACTTCCACGCCGTTCGCGCGAAGGACGCCTCCGTCGAGTACGATCTCTTCCTTGAAAATCCCGAATTCGCGAAGGAACGCCGCGTCCGCCGCGGTGAGCTGTTCCGAAATCACGCCTTCGCTTTTCAGAATGTCCAATGTGGAGTCGCTGACTGTTTCTTTGATCTTCTCGTTGATCACGAGTTTCTGGAGCCCGAGGTGCGGATAGACTTTGCGCTTGATGATCCCGCTGTTCATGAGGTGGATGAAGCCGTCGAAAATGAATTCCGAACAGGCGTACAGACCCTTGTCGAACGGGCCGGCGCCGCCGATGCTCTCTATGACGTCGCTGAACTTCGTGAGGATTTTATTTTCCTCGAGCACTTTTCTGAACGCCGCGTTATTCTCGTGTCGTAGCTGCATGCAGTGGATGATGGCGTCTCCGAGGGAGCCGAACCCCACCTGAAACGTCCCGCCGTCCTTAATCAAGCAAGCGGCGTGCAGCGCAATCGAATAGTCGGTGGCCGTGATCGGTTCGTGAGGGGCCGCGAAAAGCTGGTGGTGGCATTCGGGCGAATCTACCACGTGGGACAGCAAGCCTTCCGGCGTCTCGGTGGCGCCGAACATGAACGGCATGTTCCGGTTCACCTGACCGATCAGGGCGCCTTTATAACCTTCGGTCATTTTTTCCCGGAGGCGTTTGAACATCATGATCGCAGCGTCGGCGTTGCTGCCGAGGCTGTAGCGGTCGCCTTGCGGCCCGCTGCGACGCGCGATGATCCCCGCCGTCACGTTGCAGCCCGCATTCTCGACCTCGCGCGGCACGTGCGTGTAGTTCGAAGAAATATAACTCTGCTGCAACCTGTCGTTGTTGATCGCCGAACCGGGCGCGAGATAGATCTCCCGCAGCTCCACATTGTCCGGCAATCGGCACTTCAAGGCGTCTCCGAGGAAAATGGGATCCGGATAATCCTTGAAAAGCCTCTTCACGAGAGGTTCGATGAATCTTCTTTCGAGGTCGCTGTTCCAAGTGGGAGTGTGCAGGGTGAGCCCGCTGCACATCATCAGAGATATCGAGGGGTCTTCCTTCGCGCGCCGGTAAAATTCGTTCGCGATTATTGTCGATTTTCCTATCGCGACCGGCGTCGCGAGCACTATTTTTTTGCCAACCTTTCCTAATACGTCGTCAACGCAACCTTTAACGTTGTCGTATAACTCAGGCAACTTACTCTCCATAGCCGGCCTCCTCCAAGGTGCTTGTGAAAAAAACCGCAAGTATTATGCACGAATTCCGGATTATTTTCAAAACCTTTTTTTCTCGACGGCTTTTCCACGCGCGCCGCGAGGCGGCTTGAGGGAGTCATTTTTAAGATTTACGCGGGAATATTAACCGGATTTCACCGCTATGTGTTTTGACCGCTCTTTATCTCTGACGTGGCAGACTGTCATTCGTCGCCGAGGTTCGGTTTGACGACGGCGTAGATGGAGTTGTCGCCGTTGACGGTGAAGAAGATGAAGTGGTGGAAAGGGCCGCCGTCGGGGGAATGGAGTTTTTCGCGCGGGCGGTCCGTGTCGGTTCCGCCGCCGCCGCCGCCGGTGATGATGTAGGTGGTGGGCCCGATCTTCAGCGAATCATGGACGTGGATATGGCCCGATATCGAGTACGGCACTTTGTGCGTTTCGAGTATTTTCATGTACTGCTCAGCGCCGGTCTTGAAGTAGCCTTCCTCCCAGTCTTTGACGATGCCGGGCGGGTAGTGCATGAACAGCACGGCGCGGCCGTCGAAGCCTTCGAGCGTTTTTTCGAGCCATTTCAATTGGCTCGGCGACATCAGGTCGTAAGCGGTGACATCCATGCCGATGAATCGCCATCCGCAGTGGTCGAAGTAAAAGTCCTGTTTGCCGAAGATTTTCTTAAACCTTTTCGGGCCGTCCGCGGACGTGTGGCCGTTGGGGTCGCGGTATTCGTGGTTGCCGGGGGCGACGAACCAAGGGAGTTTCGCGGCGTCGATCGTGTCGATGAACGCGGCGTATTCTTCCGCGAGGCCGTTGTTCGTGACGTCGCCGACGCTGATCACGAAGTCGGGTTTCATGGCC
>JAKLIR010000103.1 GCA_022709505.1 bacterium
TCGAACGCCATTGAACTATCTGCTTAATTTGCAGCCGCGCCACCACGCTGAGTGTCTCTTTCGCGTTTTTCAGAACAAGCCGCTTCTGGGAAGTGTAAAACCAATAACCTATCCCCGAAAGGATAAGCATTGCCGCTACAAACGCAATCAAAATCCAGCGCGGCAACAATTCCGGGCGATGTCTTTGTTCTCTCACTTGATTCGACATTTCGCCGTTCCTCTCCATGGGCGCAAACTCGATGCAAACCGCGGGATCTCGGTTTTCATCTCACACTACCTTCCGGTTCCCGAAACCGTCGCCGGCGATAATTTCTTCGGCGCTTCTTCGAACACGGTTCCCGTTTCAACCCACATCGGTGAATAATGTAAGTTAATTAGCTGTCGCCGAATGATGAACGATCAAAAACAGTTTTTTTCGCAGATGCGCTTGGTGTTTGCAAATCTAATAATGAATTATCTATTGAATAGATTTTAACTCCAATTCCATGGTAAAGACAACTATTTACATACTTTCGCAATTTGAATATTTCATGAATCGGATTTGAGGGCGGTCAAGCTTTAAATACTAAAGACAACCCCGCTACTATCAGAAGAGCGAATACGAAAATGCGGAACGCACGCTCGGGGATCCGGTGGTGCAGCCACTCGCCTATCACGATGCCGAGGAACAGCGCCGGAAGCAGCAATCCGATCGGCTCCAGCGTCGCCGCCGTGACTTTACCGGTGCGAACGTAATCGACAAGCAACACTATATTCAAAACCAGCCACAGGACCGAAAGAGTGCTGCGAAACTGTTTTTTATCAGTCAGGGTGACACTCGCGTATTTCACTATCAGCGGGCCGCCGGACGCATAAATGCCCTGTATGATTCCGCCGGAGATCAGCCAGAACGCCGACTGAACGAACGACATGGGCTTCGCCTCGGCCGCGTCCTTCGCGCGCAGTATGCGCTGCAGCTCGTAGGCGGAGATCAGCAAAACGAAAATCCCGTACGCAAGCTTGAGCGTCCTGCCGTGCGTGTAAGCGAAAATTCCCATTCCAACCGCCAAACCGACACCCGCCAGCGGCAGAATCCTCTTGAAAAGAACGTCCGTCACCACGCCCGCGCGGTGCCGCGCGACGATATACGTGCTCAGCACTATGTTCAGCGGCACGAGTACCGGCAACAGCGTCTCTATCGGATACATCTGCGCGCCGAGCGTCAGCGCGATGATCGTGCTTCCGAAACCGGTGACCGCCTCCACCGCTTTCGCCGTTAGCACCAGCAGGCCGAACAAAACAAATCGTGCATCCAGTGGCATATCCGCTTCTCCGTTTCAACCCACATTGGTAAAAAATGTGGGCTAAAGTCACCGCGCAGATGATAAACATTGTTCATCAAAATCCGCGAAAAGGAACCGCCCCTTAAGAAAATAGTCGAAGTTCATCTCAGCCCCGGGATCCGGCGCAGATGCGCCCTAACAGTCATCTCCGCCAGCTTAATTTCGCCGAGTATGCGGGCGGATCGCACGGCGGAATCCGACTGCTGTATGACCTCGATTGTGTTTCCCTCGGGGTCGAGAAAATAACTGATGATCGAGCCGCCCAGCACCACCTTGGGCGCGAACAGAAAATGCACGCCCCGCGTCCGCGCCTTCTCGTAAAACGCCGCCGCGTCGTCCACCGCATAAGCAGCGTGTCGCACGCCCGTTTCGTTGAAACCGTGCGCGCCCTCCCCGCCTCCTTGCGGGAAAAATTTTCCACCGGCCCGCGGTGCGCCCTCCGGAAAGTGCAGCAGCCGTATATGGCCGTACCGCTTCATTATCACCGGCTGATCAAACGCAAAAACACTCTCTATCAACGCCGAGTCCGGCCCCCGCGACGCCGCAAGCCCGATCGCTTCGAAATATTCCTCGTATGCGTCCGGATCGGCTACCGTCAGCCCCACTTCCTCGATGCCGAGCGTGCGACCGCTCCGACCACCGGATTTCGTCTCGAACAGGACGACGTTTATCCCGGAAGGATCGCGCAAC
Organism: bacterium; assembly: GCA_022709505.1. Taxonomy (GTDB): domain Bacteria; phylum UBP15; class UBA6099; order UBA6099; family UBA6099; genus JAKLIR01. Next base: position 2,013 of record JAKLIR010000103.1, read on the forward strand.
TTCAGCGCTCGCTCCCCCTCACATTCCGCTAAACGGTATTCCACACCGCCGGCGTCGAATCGGCTCATGTATTCGTCCAGCCCCTCGACCGAGTACCCGGCATAGCGGTAACCGGGAATCAAGATATCTCCGGCGGCCGCGCTCCGAGGCGGGTGGAACGGCAGATAAAAAAGCTCCAAGGCGGATTTCGGAAACTGGTACCATGCGATGAAATTGACCGGCCGCTCCAGCTTGTACAGCTCTTCATACTCCTTGCCCATGACCGCGTTCAGCGACACGAACGGAAAATTCAACAAGCCGTTATAGAAACGGAGCGTCTCAAGCGGTCTCCGCACCGTCACCCCGAAATGATGAATCCGCGTCAGCATTGCCACCTACCCGCGCGTTTTAACCCACATTAGTGAAAAACGTAGATTAACATTCGCTATTCGCGCAAGGAACGAAAAGTATTATATCCCAGTCCACGCTTTTTGGCTGTTATGCGAAAAATTCCTTTCGGCCACCGTTTCTCGAAGAAAAGGAAAAACATGCTCAGGGGGCGGAAACGCCGCGGCGGGGAATGCGCCGGCGGCAATTTCAACTTTGCATTGACAGCAAGGAGAAAATTCGTTATGCTAACAATATTAGACCGACTGGTCGGGTTATTATGAGCACAAAAAACGAGATAACGGCTAAACGCCGCAAGCAGATTTTCGAGGCCGCCGTCAAGGTGATGGCCGACAAGGGTTTCCACGACTCAACCATCAAGGAGATCGCCCGCGAGGCAGGGTTGGGCAAGGGGACCATTTACCAATACATCAGAAAAAAAGAGGACCTCGTCACGTTAATCGCCGAGGAAGGCGTGTTGTTGCTTTCCCAGAAGATCGAAGAGGTTTCCGCTTCAGCGGATTTCCCGGAACAGAAGCTGCAGAGCATCATCGATGTAATGCTACGTCTTATTCAGGAGCATGCCCTGCTCGCCAAGACCATGGCTGTCGAAATAGAGCGTTTCAAGAGCGAAGACATCGGACGGATCAAAGATCTTTTTTCCCAAAACATCCTGAATGCTTTCGCGAGCCGTATCGAAGAGGTGATGCCGGGCGGCTATTTCGCCGAGGGAGACGCTCTTGTTCTTTCCGACATCTTGGTGGCCATGTGTTTTTTATGGGCTCACTCCGATTACGTCAAAAAGCACGCGGGCGACATCGAATCATATAAAAATATCCTGTCGAATTTATTCCTTTACGGCCTAACCCGTAAAAAGGAGACCGGAAATGGCTAAACGCGCGGATTTCGTTGAATCCAGAAGAAACACAAGAAGAAATCAGATTTTCAAGGGAGCGGTGAAGGTGCTCGCGGACAAGGGCTACCATTCCGCCACTACTCAGGAGATCGCGGACGCCGCCGGGCTCGCCAAGGGCACGGTGTATGAATACGTAAAAAACAAGGAAGACATTCTGCTTCTCGTCATGGAAGAGGGTTTGTCCATGCTTAAGAACGATATAAATAAAATTTTCGAGAAAACGGACGACCCGAGAGAACGCCTGAAGCAACTGATACTCGTTCAGTTGAAATTCGCCAAGAAATACAAGGACTCCGCGAAAGTCGTCCTTCATGAAGTGAACAACCTCACCGGCGACGGCAGAAAAATGTTCTTGGAACAAGAGAATGAATTGGTGGAGATCACCCGTTCCGTCATAGACGATGGAATAAAAAGAGGGTATTTCAAAAAGATAAATTCGCGGCTTGCCGCGGAGTTGTTCGAGCACGCAAGCAAGTTCTATTTTGATTACGGCAATTCACCCTATCATAAATCGACGCTCAACGAGATTTCGGATTTCATTCTAAGCAATTATTTACGGGCGATTTTGGTTGACGAGTGAAGACCTCATCACCGTAATAATCATATTTAAAAGGAGTCTAAGTCATCATAATCCGGAATCTGAAATTCAACTCACGGAATCCGGTGTGTCAAAAATTGCGAAACGGGAGAGACCGGAAAAATGAGGAGAAGGACGAAACGGTTCTTGGTAATGCAGTTGGTATGTGCGATGTGCGTGGTTGTCGCGGGCGGGTGCGCGTCGAGGCAAGGGGCTGAAGAGGCGAAGTCGTCCGCCGCCGCCGCTCGAAAAACGGCTGTGAAAAAAGAAACGGTGAGAGTCGGCGTCGCTCTCGTCCGAACAAGAAATTTCGAGGAACGAGTTAACGTTCAAGGCGATATATCCGCCAAGAATTATGCGAATGTGACGGCAAGGATACCCGGAACGATTACGGGGATGTACGTCAACGAAGGAGATATGGTGACGGCCGGGAAGACCAAGCTGTTCGAGGTTGATTCCATCAAACTGAATGACGCGGTGGAGATAAGCAAGCAGGATTACGCCGTGGCCGAACAGGGAGTGAACGTCGCGGAAGCGGGACTGGATCAGGTGAACGCGCAACTCAGGAAGGCCGAGGCCGATCTCAAAAGGCTGACCAATCTATACGAAAAAGAAGTGGTGACGAAAGACACTCTTGAAAAAATACAGACCGGTTACGACCAGCTCGTCGCCGGGAAGAAGCAGGCGGAAAGCGGCGTGGCGCTGGCGAAGGAACGCAGGAAACAAGCGGAAGTCGCCCTGAGGATATCGCGGAAGAACCTAAGCGACGCGACCATCCACGCGCCGATCAGCGGGCGCGTGTCGCATCGGTTTTCGGAAATCGGAGAGATGGCAGCGCCGGGAATGCCCGTGATCAGAATCGAAAACACGAGGCTTCTCGAAGCGTCCGCGTTTCTTCCCGCCGAATACTTCGCTCAAATAACAACGGGCGGGACTAAAGTCCATCTGGCCGCATCCGGAATCGATCTCGGCCTGAGGCCGGTGTCGTACAAAAGCCCTACTATCAATCCGAAACTCAGGACCTTCGAGGTGAAAGCGATCATCAACAATCCGCCGGCGGGCGTTGCGCCGGGGGCGATGGTCGATTTCAGCGCCGTGATCGCCCGAAGGACCGGAATGGGCGTTCCCTCGGATTGCATCCAGACGCGCGGCGGGAAAGACGTATTGTTCGTCGCCGACGGCGGCAGGACCGCAATGAAAATTGTGAAAAAGGGAATCGAATCGGAGGGCTACGTCGAGATATCGGGAAGCGATCTGAATGAGGGCGATCGGGTAATAACGGAAGGGCAAAACTTCCTCGAGGACGGTTCCCCCATAATGATCGGCGGGGAGGCGAAATAACATGTTCTTATCAGACGCCTCCGTCCGGCGGCCGATCGCGATGCTGTGCCTTATAATCGCGTTCACGTTCCTCGGACTCAACTCCTACCGCAAGATGGGCCTCGAAATGCTGCCCAAAATGTCCGCTCCGGTAATTACGATCATGACGATATATCCGGGCGCCGGCCCCGAAGAACTCGAAGTGGACGTCGCGAAAAGAATCGAAGACAAGGTCGTCACCATCGAAGGTTTGAAACACGTCACTTCGACCTGTTCGGACAACGTGGTTCTCACTTTTCTCGAATTCAATCAGGACGTCAACGTCAACACCGCCTCCACGGATGTCCGGGAAAAAATCGGACTGATAAGGAATGATTTCCCGGCCGCCGTAAAAGAACCGATAATTTTGAAATATGATGTGAATGCAACGCCCGTGTTAACGATGGCGCTCACGGGAGATGCGCCTCTCGATGAACTCTACGACTATGCCGCGAACAAACTCAGCGATAAAATCACCGTCATCAAGGGTGTTGCGGAAACGCAGGTAATAGGCGGGGCGCAGCGGGAGATTCACGTGCTGCTCAACCGCGACGCCCTCGCCTCGCGCGGGCTTGCAAGCATGAACGTGGTGCAAGCTATCGCACAGGGCACGGGGGTCATTCCCTCCGGCCGCATCAAAGAAACGGATTCTGAATATTCCGTCAAATACGACGGCGACTTTAAGGAAGTCCCCGACATCGGCGGCATCGAAATCGCGAATGAAAATGGGCAGAGGAGCTATCTGCATGACTTCGCGAAAGTCGAAATGTCAACCAAGGAACTGCGCCAGACGGCATCGTTCAACGGACATCCATGCATAGTCATAAAGGTCGTCAAAAAAGCCGACGCCAACGCGGTCGAAGTCATTCGCGGCGTCCGCGGCGCCATGGCGGATCTCGAAAAAACACTTCCCGGCGGGATGAAGCTCAACTGGGTGGCGGACGACGAGACGTTCACAAAAGCGAATGTCGATAGCGCTTGGGTGGATGTTGTGCTCGGCATCGTCTTCACCGCCTTGATCCTGTTCTTTTTCTTATACAGCATTCCGGCCACGATCATAGTGGCTATCACCATGCCGCTCACCATCGTAATCGGCCTCTTCTTCATGCAGTTCCTCGGATACACGCTCAACATATCCACTATGATTGCAGTCGCCATGTCCGTAGGCATCCTCGTAATGGATTCGATCCTCGTCATCGAATCAATCATCACGCATCTCAAGCAGACCGGGGAAGTGAAGGCATCGGTAAGGCTCGGAGCGGCGGAAGCATTCATTCCGGTTCTGGCGTGCGCGGGCACGCACCTCGTCGTTCTTTTTCCCATCGCCATGATGAACAACCGGGTCGGGATGTTCCTTAAGCCGCTCGCCCTGACGATGGCGATCATGACTATCGCCTCCCTTTTCATATCATTCACGCTCACTCCGATCCTCTGTCTCTATCTTCTTAAACCCTTTAAAGAAGGACGCGCCTCGCTTCTGGGCAAGCTCGAACACGGCTGGAACTCCGCTTTCGGCAAGATGGTCGGCGGTTACGGCGGATTCCTCGAATTCAACAGGAAACATCGCATCGCCGCCGCGCTTTTCATGACTGCGGTCATCGGGTTGTTTCTATTCACCATGTCTTATGGGAAAAAACTCGGCATGGGATTCGTTCCGAATTTCGACAAAGGCCAAGCAATCGTCAAACTCGAGTTCCCGACCAATTACAACATATCGATGACACAAAAGCGCGTTGCTCAGGTGGAAAAAATCCTGCGGAAAACCCCCGGCCTGAAAGACATCCTCGTAACTATCGGAAAAGCCGAGGGCGTGGCCGGACAAAATACCGAAGGTGTTTTCCTCGCCCAGATTCTGCTGATTTTCCCCGATAAAACAGATAGAGAAAAAACCATCTTCACCATCACCGACGAAATAAAAACAAAGCTGAAAGGCATGCCGGACTGCATTACTTCAGTGTACGTTCCGCTCATCTTGGGAGGGCAAAGTTCCGATATCGAACTGGAAATTTACGGAGACGATCTAAAAACGCTCGAAAACATAGCGTTGAAGACGAAAGAAATCGCTGCGGGAATAAAAGAAATCACGAACTTGGACACAACGGTCCGCGCGGGAAAACCCGAGATAAGAATAACGCCGAACCGCGCCGTGCTCGCCGATCTCGGCGCTCCCTCCGCCGGACTCGGCCTAACGCTGCGGGGCAACCTCGAGGGCATCACCGCTTCCACATTCAAGAAAGGCGACAGGAACTACGACATCGTCGTCAAATTCGACGAAGAGCCCGGAAAAGAGCAGATCAAAGACTTCCAGTTACCCGGCGCTCCCGGGCACCCGCTTCTGATTTCCTCTGTCGCGAACATCAACGAAAAGGTCTCGCCCGTCCAGATCATCAGAAAAGACAAACAGAGGATTTCAAAGTTCACCGCGGCGTTGAAAGGCAATGCGGCGCTCGGCGCCATAGCGGACGGGCTTGCTGCAAAAGTCAAAAAAAGCGGGATCATGCCTCTCGGTTATTCGCAAAAATTCGGCTTGATGTATGAAACCATGATGGAGGGCCAGCGCGGCATCGCGGAGGCCGGTATCATCGCGATTATTCTTATTATCCTGATCCTTGCCGCAATCCTCGAATCTTTCAAACAACCGTTCCTCATTCTTCTCACTATCCCCCTCGCCATGATCGGCGTCGTATGGGGACTTTTCTTCGCACACATGAGTTTTTCAATCTTCGTCACCATGGGCATCGTCATGATGACGGGTATCGTCGTCAGCAACGCGATTCTCATCATGGATCAGTTCAACGTCAACCAAAAAAAAGGAATGCCCCGCCAGCGGGCGATGGTCGAGGCGGGCAAAGAGTCATTCCGGCCGGTCGTCATGATCACTCTCGCCGCCATCATCGGCATGGCGCCCCTCGCTTTCAGCAAAGAGATCGGGTCGGAGTTCCGCAACGACATCGGGATCGCCCTGATCGGCGGCATTTTGGTCTCGGGAATACTTTCCCAGCTCGTCATCCCGATCCTTTACAACCTGTTCTCAAAAACGGATAAGCCCGAAGACCCGGAAGTAATGAAAAAATCTTACAACGGCATCGACCAAGAAGCATAAGCCTCCGGAAAAACGGGACGCATATTTAAAGGAGAATAGTATGACGGATAACAAGGAATTCAAGACTTTCGACACTTTTTCATTCGAAATTCAGAACGAAATCGCCATTTTCACATTCAAGGGAAAAGCCTTGTTCAACGCCGCCGGTCTTTTCGACATGGATCACTTGGCTAAAGCGTTCAAAGACTGCGCCGATGACAAGAAGCTCAAGGTAATCGTCATAAAAAGGGACGCCGAAAAGAAAGACAGCAAGGAATATTATGAGTTCGTCAAACAGGCGTCTCAGGCGAAAGACAAGATTTACGTCGCCAAGATGCTTAACTATTACAACCGGTTCATCATGGAGGTTTACTCCCAGAAGAAGTTCGTCATTTCCGTGGACAGCGGCAATGTCGTGGCTCAGTTCCTCAACCTCAGTCTCGCGTGCGACTACCGGATCATCTCCGACGACACCGTGATCCAGAAGGAATACTTCCGCAACGGACTCGTCCCAAAGGGGGGCGCCACTTTCTTTCTGACGCAGATCGTCGGTAAATCGAAAGCGTACAAGATTCTTTTTTCGGAAAAGGATATTTCCGCGCAAGAGGCGCTGGACTTGGGCCTTGTGGATGAGATCGCGCCTTCCTCGAAACTCGAAGAGGCGACCATGAAAAGAGCGCTGGAATTCGCTAAAGTCCCCCGGTACACGATCTCAGGAATCAAGAGCCTGATGAATTATTCGTCCACTGAACTTGAAAAATATCTCAGTTATGAAAACGACGTCATCGTGAGAATCTTTGAAAAAATGGATGTGAATTCATGAAGCGCTTTCTCAGATGCGGATGGCGCGCATTCGGGAGATTACGACAACATCGAGGAGCTGTTTAAATGGAAAAAAGAAGTCCCATCGCAAAGCGTTCAATCCCGTCCGTGATCGCGGCGGCCGCCCTGCTCGCCTC
>JAKLIR010000104.1 GCA_022709505.1 bacterium
ACTACCGCCACAACGAGCGCTGGGGAGACGGAAACGGGCACTCGCACGTGCGGGCTTCGCTGCTCGGGCCGTCGCTGACGGTTCCGTTTTCCGCCGGGCGTTTGCTGCTTGGAACTTGGCAGCAGGTGGTGTTCGTCGATTTCGACGTGAGGCCGCGCTCTCGCGAAATCGTAGTTCAGATGATTGGTGAATGACATGAAAAAGATTGTTACGATACTGCCTCTCGTTTCGATAGTCGGCAGGCCTAACGTTGGGAAATCCACGCTTTTCAACCGGCTCATCGGAAAAAGGGTCTCCATAGTTGACGATATGCCCGGAGTGACACGTGACCGAATCTACGGCCGGTGCAGAATAGGCGCAAAGACCGCCTATCTCGTTGATACCGGCGGCCTGACCTCGGAATCCGGGAAAACCGAACTCGAAAAAAACATAGAGAAACAGATAATGATGTCGTTCGAGGACTCTTCAGTCCTCGTTTTCGTGGCGGACGCCGTGGCGGGCGTCACACCCGAGGACCGTTTCATCGCGGACGTTCTGAGGAAGTACGGCAAACCGGTGATCATGGTTGCGAACAAGGCTGAGGGTCGCCCCGCCGAACTCACTGCGGGAGAGTTCTTTGAACTCGGCTTCGGCCAACCGGCCGCCGTCTCAGCCCTGCACGGCGACAACATAACTGCCATCACGGCTTCTATCGAGCCGCTCCTGCCTGAAACAGAACATGACTCCGCGCGGGAAGCACCCGTGCGTTTCTGCATCGCAGGCCGCCCCAACGTGGGCAAGTCCTCAATCGTCAACGCCATTCTCGGAGAAGAACGCTGCGTGGTGTCCGAAGTCCCCGGAACCACCCGGGACCGCGTCGATGCGGAGTTCAGTATCGACGGACGCGCTTTCGTAATCGTGGACACCGCCGGCATCAAACGCCGCAAGACGAAGATGGAAAGAATCGAGTTCTTCAGCACGACCCGGTCGCGCCGCGCTATCGCCGATTCGGACGTCACCGTGCTCGTGCTCGATGCGACCGAAGGCCTCCTCGAAGGAGAAAAAAGAATCATTTCCGATATCGCCGAAGCGAAACGAGGCATGGTGATCGCGGTTAACAAAATGGATCTCGTTCCGGACCCGGATTACGACCGCTTCGTATCTCACCTCTCGAAAAAGGCTCCTTTCCTGAATAAAACGCCTCTCGTCTTCGTGTCCGCAGTGGACCACTCAGGTCTCGACGAACTCATTGACACCATCGTGGATGTTCAGGCCCGTATGAAAGAACCCCTTCCGGTGGAACTGCTCAAAAACATAATCTACGACATCCGGAGCCTGTACTCACCCGGCTCGCACGGCAAACACGTGGGAGAGATCAAGGACGTCGCACACGACCGGGTGAACCCGCCCCGCGTCGTGATAAAGGTGAACGATGTGGAGTCCTTCCCCCCGGCTTACGTCCGCCTCATTGAAAACAGGATTCGCTCCGTGTTCGACCTGAGCGGCGTGCCGCTCGAACTGAAACTTTCCGGCCCTAAAAAAAAGTGAAATGACATTCCGCGCCCCCGGAGGCCGAATCCGGACCGCGGCCTTTACGAGCACTTTTTGCAGCGGGTTTTTTCCGTACGACTTTGCGTGTTCTCCGGCCTTCTCGCATCCAAATGAGAAATAATTACAAAAAAAGAATGATATTAATATAGATAAACAGGCGCCCGCGCCCATGGCTATGATGCGGGATCCGCGCCTGAACGGGAAAACATAATGTTCGGAATATACGGAACTCATCCATACATGACCGTGTTTGTGGTCGCGCTACTCGGGGCATTGTTTACGACGCCGATCCTCATCTGGCTTGCGCCTAAAGTCGGAGCGATCGACATGCCCGGCCCGAGGCGCGTGAACACCAAGCCGGTGATCCGGATGGGCGGTCCGGCCATGTTCATAGGCGTCGTCCTCGGTATCGCCGTGGCGCACAGGCATATCCCCGAATGGGTTCCGCTTATGCTCTGCGCAGCCATAGTACTCGTTGTGGGAATAATAGACGACATCCATTCTCTGGGGCCGTTCGTGAAACTCGCCGGGCAGATCGGCGCCGCGGCTCTCGCGTTCAAATTCGGCGTGCGGATCGAATTCATGAGCAACCCGATCAGCGGCGGTCTGATAATCTTTCCGGAATGGCTTTCGTTCTGCCTGACGATCGCATGGCTGGTGGGCATCACGAACGCGATAAACCTGATCGACGGGCTCGACGGGCTCGCCGCCGGGATCGTGAGCATAGCTTCCATGACATTTTTTCTCGTGGCCGTCAGCCGCGGACAAGCCAAAAGCGCGCTTCTCGCCGCGGCGATGGTCGGCGCGACCGGCGGCTTCCTTCGCTGGAACTTCTATCCCGCGAAAATCATTATGGGGGACTCCGGCGCGTATTTCCTCGGTTTCACATCCGCGATGATCGCCGTTTACGGAGCTTTCAAGAGCACGACCGCCCTCACGCTGCTGATACCGATCTTCGCGCTCGGCCTCCCGATCTTCGACACTGGGTTCGCGATCGCCCGCAGAGTGTTCAACAAAATGCCGGTCATGTCCGCCCCGGATAAAGGACACGTGCACCACAGACTTCTCGCGCTCGGGTGGCGGCACCGGGAGTCGGTAATATTTTGCTATCTGGCAACACTTTTTCTGAGTTCCGTGGCCCTCGCGATCGTCCGGGAGTGGCTCCTCGCTCTCTATCTGTTTATATCCATCTCGGCTTTCACCCTGTTGCTGATCGGCGCTGGGAAAGTCGTCAAGAGAAGAAAGAAAGGCCTGCCCCAATGAGCCCCCTGAAAGTCTGCACCGTTTTCGGCACAAGGCCCGAGGCGATCAAGATGGCGCCGGTCGTCCTCGAACTTCAAAAAAGAAAAGAATGCGAACACAAGCTGATCGTCACCGGGCAGCATAGAACGATGCTCGATCAGATGCTCTCTCTTTTCGGGCTCAAGCCCGACTACGATCTGAACATAATGCTCGAACGCCAGACGCTCACGCAGGTGACCACCCGCGCGCTCGAGGGGATGGAGAAGGCGCTCGCGGAGGCGGCGCCGGACGTCGTGCTCGTTCACGGAGACACCACGACGTCGTACGTCGGCGCGCTTGCCGCGTATTACGCGAAAATCCCCGTGGGGCATGTCGAGGCGGGACTTCGGACGGGCGAGCGCTACAACCCGTTTCCTGAAGAGATGAACCGCCGGATGATCGACGCGATAGCGGATATTTACTTCGCACCGACGGCGGCCGCCCGCGAGATGCTGCTGAAAGAAAACACTCCGCCGGACGGCGTCTTCGTCACCGGCAACACCGTGATAGACGCGCTTCTCGAAATCGCCTCGCGGGACGAGCCGGCGGGGCTTTTGCCGCAGGTTCCCCCGGACGCGAAAGTCGTGCTTGTCGAAGCGCACAGAAGAGAAAATTTCGGAGCGCCCATGCGGGATATATGTCTCGCGCTCGGTGACCTCGCGGCGGCGCACCCGGACGTCCACATCGTATTCCCCGTGCACCTCAACCCGAACGTTCAGGAACCGGCGAGAGAGATACTTTCCGGCCGCGAGCGAGTGCATCTGCTGCCGCCGCAGGAATATCTCCCGTTCGTTTTTCTCATGAAACGCGCGACTATCATCCTGACTGATTCCGGAGGGATACAGGAGGAGGGGCCTTCGCTCGGCAAGCCCGTGCTCGTCCTGAGGACGGTGACCGAAAGGCCCGAGGCCGTCGCCGCGCGGACCGCGCTGCTCGTGGGGCCGGACAGAAACAAGATAGTCGAAAACGCATCGAGATTGCTCACCGACGAATCTTTCTACGCCGGGATGTCGCGCGCGCGGAATCCTTACGGAGACGGGCGCGCCGCTGTGCGCACCGTGGACGCCCTGCTGTACCGGCGCGGCCGGCTCGATCATCCGCCGGATGATTTCTCAGGTTGAAGCGGAAATTACTGTTCTCAGCCGATACAACAATCATTAGAATAAACGGATATTAATAATTGGGGCGGGAGAACCGTCCGTGTTCCGCGTATGGAAACAACACCCGGATCGGAGGTCCGATTCGGAAGCATCGCAAGCCGTCGCGCTTTATTTGTAATCTCAGCGCCGGCCTTGCGGCGGATCGTGGATCAGAGAGCGCGGCCCCGGAGCGAATAAGGAATGATGCCTTTCATAGTGCCGAGGCTCGGTCTCGATCTCGGAACGGGAAAGACCGTTCTCGTCACTAATAGACAGATAGTTTACAATGAGCCGACGGTGCTCGTGGCCGATCTGAAGAACAACAGGGTTCACTACATCGGCAAGGCGGCGGCGGACCGGGCAGGGAAACTCGGCCCGGAATCAGAGGTCATCCGGCCTGTAGTGAGAGGCGCGATCGCGGATTACGCCGCAACTAAATTTCTTCTCCGGAAAGTTTTCTCAAAGGCCATGAAGCCTCCCATGATGCTGCGTCCGCTCGTGATAGCATCGGTGCCGATCCAGTTGAATTCGGTCGAGGAGCGGGCGCTGTGCGACGCGGCGCGCGAGGCGGGCGCCGGCCAGATTTTTCTCGTGCCGTGCAACCTTGCATCATACGTTGGGATTTCCGGCAACCTCAATGATCCGAGAGGCAGCCTCATAGTCGATATCGGCGCAGGAGTCACAGACATCTCCGTGCTTGCGTCAAATGAAATAATTGTGGGGAAAACGGTCGAGCACGGCGGCGACGATCTCACGGCGGTCGTTCAGCGCGTGCTCGAAATGTCGTTCGAGGTGGTGACAAGCCGAGACGAGGCTGTACAGGTGAAAACCAAGGTCGGCGTCGTGCGCAGGGGGGATGATAACATCCTGATAAGGCAGGCTGACCCGACGGCGGAAAAAAAGTTCAGCGAAAAGCCGGTCCCGGCGGACGCCCTCGCGGAATTCATGCGGCAGGCGCTGAAACCGGTCATCGACGGAATACTCGAAACACTCGAGGGGACTCCGCCGGAGCTGTATGAAGACATATTTTACAGAGGCCTTTTCCTCACGGGAGGGGGAGGACGGCTCAGGGGCATAACCCAGTTCCTCGAAGAAAAACTCGACATAAAAGTGCACCTTGCGGACGAGCCTGAAATATCGGTGGGCAGAGGGATAGGAAAAATCCTCTCCGAATTCGGCAAGTTCAAGGATTTCTTTAAAAATCATGTGACTTTCTGAGGCGGTTCGAGATGAACGTAAAACTGCTGAAAGCCCCTATCGGCTTCATCGAATACATCGGTAAGATGGTCGCCATGCTCGCATCCACGATCTATTACCTCGTCAGGCTTGCCGTGGATTGGCGCCTGACGTTTTTTCAGATGTCGAACATGGGTGTCAATTCCATCCCGATCGTTTTTCTCGTGGTCGGCTTCACGGGGATGATCGTCTCGCTCCAGATTACGGAGCAGGCGCTGCGGTTCGGCAGCACGAAATTCGTCGGGGGCGGGATAGCATTCGTAATGGTGCGCGAGCTCGCGCCCGTGCTCACGGCGGTGGTCATGGCCGGAAGAGTGGGTTCAGCCATCGCCTCCGAACTGGGGTCGATGAAGGTGACCGAACAGATCGACGCCCTTCGCTCGCTCGCCACGAATCCCGTGCAGTACCTTGTCGTGCCCCGGATGCTGGCGCTGATCATCATGATCCCGGCGATCTCCGTCATGGCAGGGCTGATCGGCATCCTATCCGCTTTCTGGATCGCCAACATGATGGGGGTTCAGTGGCCGGTTTTTTACATGTACGTTCCCCGGCTGCTCGATCCGTCCGACATAACGGCCGCGATAATAAAGAGCGGCGTTTTCGCGGTTCTGATCGCGCTCATAGGTTGCGTGGAGGGAATGTACACCGAGGGCGGCGCTTCCGGCGTCGGAAGAGCGACCACGAACGCGGTGGTCGTTTCCATAGTCTGCATCTTCGGAATGAACTACGTGCTTTCCGCGATTCTTTTCTGAAAAAGAATCCGCTCAAGGTTTAGGGAATGATTGAAACGAGGGATTTGAAAGTCTGTTTCGGGAAAACCACCGTGCTTGACGGGATCGACCTGCAAATCGCAGCGGGAGAGATCGTAACTCTCATGGGCGGAAGCGGGTGCGGCAAGAGCACGCTACTACGCGCGGTGATGCGACTCATCCCGGTGACGTCGGGAGAGATTTTCATAGACGAAAAAAGAGTGGACAACCTGAGCGAAACCGACATGAACGAAGTTAGGAAAATGATGGGGATGGTCTTTCAGGAGGGCGCCCTTTTCGACTCCATGAACGTGCGCGAGAACGTGGCCTTCGCGCTGCGGCGGCATACGCGCATGAAAGAAAAGGAAATCCGAGAGACCGTGCACGAAAGGCTCGAGGCGGTCGGGCTCAAGGACGTCGAGGAAAGAACTCCGAACCAATTGAGCGGCGGAATGCGCAGGCGGGTCGGTATCGCGCGCGCCCTCGCTCTTAATCCCAAAATATTGCTGTACGACGAGCCGACCACAGGCCTCGATCCCCTGCTGACCGCGACCATTGTGGAGCTGATCCTGAAAATGCGCGAGCGGTACGGCTCCACGGCGGTGGTGGTCACGCACGACATCAACGCGGCAATACGCATCAGCGACCGCGTCGCTATGCTCCACGAAGGCAAGATCATTCACAAAGGCTCTTTCAAATCGCTCGAAAAAAGCGATCATCCGCATATCGTTAAATTCCTCAACTCAATGCGGGATACCAGAAACCCGCAGGGAGGCTACTGAAATGTTCACACATTACTTCAAAGTAGGAATAGGCGTGCTGGTCGCAATTGCGATCCTTTTCGTCGCCTACAAACAAGTTCAGGAGAACCGGCTCGGCAAGAACGAAAGCTACAATCTCACCGTCACCTTCGACAACGTTCAGGGCGTGACCGCCGGCAACGACGTGTGGCTCTCCGGAATAAAAATCGGCAGCATCAAAACCGTCAAGCTCCGCGACGACGGCACGGCCGAACTCGAACTGATGATCGATAAAAAATACAAGATCCACAAGGGCTCGCGCTTTTCGATAAAAATCGGCTTCCTCGAAGACAAGATACTAAGCATCGAGAAACCATTGAAAATCACTTCTCCGTATAAATATTACAAGGACGGGGACAAAATCACCCGCACGGATTCACCCGCCACGATTCAGGACCTGATCGAGGAATCGGACAGAGCGATCTACGAATTGAGAAAGACCCTTGAAAACGCCCGCAAGCTTTCCGAGAACGAACAGTTGAAACAGAACATACTCGAAACTACGAACAACGTTGCTAAAACTACCGCCGAAGCATACGAATTCCTGAAAATGCTGCACGAAACCGGAACAGACAATAGAGACGAAGTCGAGACCGCGATCGCAAACGTCAAGCGGATAACAGACAACTTCGTCCTCACTTCTCAAAAGCTCGATAAACTCATCTCGAACGCGAACGACGTGGCTGGGGACGAGACGTTCAAGAAACAAGTGAAGGAAATCGTGGCCGAGATGAAGTCCACCATGGACAATATAGACGAGACGACCAAGTCCGTCAGGGAGATAATCACCGACGATCAGGTGAAGACGGATGTGAAGGAAACCATCCGGAGCACGCGCTCGACCATGGAGAACGCGGATCAGGCGATAAGCAGCTTCTCCCACATGATCCGTGCGATCAACGACACGGAGATCAAACCGGATTTCGAATTCAGATACGACGGCCGCGACAAGAAATTCATAGCGGACATGAACCTCCGGGTGTTCCCTCCGAATTCGGAGGTGTACTACCTTTTCGGGATGGACGACCTCGGGGAATCCGGAAGCTCGAACATGCAACTCGGAGTCCACGGCGGAATGCCGGACCTTTGGTACAAGTTCGGCATAAAGAGCGGAAAACTCGGGCTCGGAGCGGACTTGCAGAAGAAAAACAATTTCTACGAAGGCGAGTTGGTAGATCCGAACGATTTGCAGCTCAACCTTCGCGCCGGGCGCGGTATCACCCCGAACTTATTCATCATGGCCGGCTGGGAAAGCATTTTCAAAAAGGATTCCCTGAGCATAGGCCTTCTCCAAAGATATTGATTCGGCGTCAGGCGTCGCTTTCCGATCCTCTCCCCTTGAATCCGGGTTGACGCGAATCCTTCATTGGGATTCGGGAGGAATGATTCAGAGCGGATGAAATGCAAGGCGGAAGGAACATTTTTGTAGTGAGTGTACCGGGATGTACATGAACAAGAAAATGCGACGACAACGAAGCAGTTCGCCGCTATGAACATTACACCGGATTCGGCGCGCTATTGACGAATCCGGGTTGAATTTAGTTCCGCGTGTAATTAGAATGATGGCGGTCTGAAGACCATCGAGGAGAGCATCCGAGGGCGGCATGAAAGAAATCCGATTTCACGGTCGAGGAGGACAAGGCGCGGTGGTTGCATCGCGGCTGCTTGCGACGGCGGCGTTCCTCGAAGGCCGCTACGTTCAGGCGTTCCCGAACTTCGGGCTCGAACGTCGCGGCGCCCCCGTCACGGCGTTCGCGAGAATAGACGACTCGCCCATCATCGACCACAGCCAGATATATAAGCCGGACGCGGTGGTCGTTCTCGAAACCACCCTCCTCGACATTGTGAACGTGACCGAAGGGCTCAAGGACGGCGGCTTCATCGTGATCAACACGGACCTCCCGCCCGAACAGCTCAAACTGCCGGAAGGTTTCACCATAGGCGCGGTGAACGCGGGGGGAATAGCGGCCGCGCGCGGACTCGGGTCCCGCATGTCTCCTATCGTCAACACTGCGATCCTCGGCGCTTTCGCGCGCGCCACGGGATACGTTTCGCTCGAAAGCGCGGTGTCCGCGATCACTAAAAGCGTATCCGTGAAACCGGATAAGAACATCGAAGCATGCCGGCAATCTTATGAAGAAGTCAGGATCATTAAGCCGCAATGAACAGGCTCGCTGAAAATACGCATCTGATCCACACCACGGGCGACACGCTCGGCAACATGACCGGAACGTGGCGCTTCGTCAGGCCGGTTTTCGAAAACGGCGCGTCCCCTTGCGAGGCGAACTGCCCCGCGGGAAACCCGGTCGAGGAATTCATGACGCTCGCCGCCGCCGGCCGCATGAAAGAGGCTCTCACAACGCTAAAAGCCGAGAACCCTCTGCCGGCCGCGACGGGAAGAGTGTGCCCACACCCTTGCACCGCGGCTTGCAACAGAAGCGACTTCGACGAGCCGCTTTCCATCAACATCGTTGAGCGGCTGATCTC
>JAKLIR010000105.1 GCA_022709505.1 bacterium
TCACATCAGCCTTTCGCAGAACATGGACGAGCTTTTCAACCTGCCACTGATCGGCGGTGAAATTCTCTTCCTTGCTTATAAAATCAACATAGTCGTCGAGATCGTCGTAAGAGGCCATCTTTTCGAGGCAGGCTACGAACGTGTCGTTTCCGAGCCCTTCGCTGCATTCGGAGGCGATTATTATAGTTCCACCCGGCCGGATGACGTTAAGCGCTCCGTACATGCCTTTGATCGTCTGATAGTACGTTTTATCCAGCGGGTATCCCGCTCCGGACGTAACGACGATGTCCGCGAGCTCGCGCACGGGCGCCATGTCGAAGCTCATCGCGAAGTTCACGCCGGCGAGATGCGCCTTCTCGATATCTCCCGCGAAAACGCCGCAGACCTTCCGGTCTTCGTCTATCACCACGTTTACGATAAAGTCCACTCCCGCCATTGAAGCGACTTCCGAGAGGTCCGCATGGAGGGGATTGTTTTCCACCACACAGTTAGTCGCGTTCGGCATCTCCATGAAGTATGGGCTGTGGATCCTTTTCACGGTTTTTATGGATGAGATTCCCGGGCAGATTGCTTTTCTTCCGCCGGAATAGCCGGCCATGAAATGCGGCTCGATCAGCCCGGTCAGTATCTTCACTTCTGCGTCGAGATATCTTGAATCGACGAAGACTTCAGTTCCGCTCGATGTTTTCCCGATGTTACGGTGCGCGGAATCGTCGAACGCGTCGTGATTGAGGAATCGGTATTCGGCCGCTATTTTTTCGCCCACGAGTTCCACAATCTCCGCGCCGAGGTTGGGCCTGTGGGTTCCGGTGGCGTTCAGGATGAATATGCCGGCCTTTGGGACGCCGGCGGCTTCGAGCTCATCGATAATGTGGGGCAGAAGCAGCTTATTGGGCACGGGCCGCGTTACGTCGTTGATAACGATGCAAGCCGTTTTTTTCCCGGCGGCGGTCTCGCTGAGGCGGCGTGCTCCTATGGGATTCGAGAGAGATTCCCGCACGGCCGCATCCGGCGATTCGAGAACGGGCATTTTCTTTTTTCGATATACAGCGGACAAATTCTTATCCGGAATGTCCACGGGCAGGGTCGTTTTTCCGTAAGCGATTTTTATTTCCATTGCAGTTTTACCTCGAGATGTCTTCCGGGCCGGCGGTCGGAGACAGGCATTATTTGAACGTCAGCGTCGTCCCGTAAATGTTGGAGCCGACGAGTTGCCCTCCGATCCAACTCCAGTCGAATCCGTTGATGTCGGAGCTGTAGTTGTACAGTAGGTATTTATTCGGACCGGTTCGGACTATGCCCGCGTACGCCGTGTCGCCGCGAGACGGGAAATCGAACATCGGCTCGAGCGTGAGCTCCTTCTTGTTCAAGTGATACAGCGTGGTTCTCTTCCTCGTGCCGGAGTATCGGATAAGGTACCATTTCGCTCTCATCGGCATGGGCAGCAGGGTGGAGTTGCGGTTGAAAGCGCCGGCCACGTTCCTTCTTGCAACCACATAGAATTCATCGCCGTGTTTGAACATGAGGGACGAATCGTACTTATAGGGAGTGTATCTGCATATCCATGCCGAGAGGTCTTGTTTCGGGGCGCGGCAGACTTTGCCGCCGAAAATTTCGAGCCGTATCGTGGCGTACAGATCGCCGCTCTTGTCGAATTCGAATTCACCTTCTTCGGCGCTGGTTTGAGTTAAGACCTCGCTGTTGTTGACCATCTCATAGTTGTATCCGTCGTCCGAAACGAGGAATCTCAGGTGGCCGGGGTCTGTTTCGTTGCTGTAAAGCCCGGCGCCGTAATACACGCTCATGTAGGCTCGTCCGTTGTGCTCCTTCGCGCGCCAGATAACGTATCCCTTGTTGTAGAAGGGTTTCGGCTTCAGCCATTTCCCGGCGGAGACGAATTCCGTGGCGTACATATTTTCCGGAGCGAAGCTGAGCGGGTTGCTCCCGCCTTTGAAAAAGTACAGGAACAGTTTGTCCTTGAACACGAGGAAACGCGGTTCGCGCAAGTCGTTATTCAGGTTGAACTTCGTCTCGAAATCCCATTTTTTAGCGTCTTGCGAACTCAGCACGTAGAGGGTGGTTTTCGTGGATGCGAAGTGCGTGGGGGCTGTGCGGAAAGCGAAATAATATCGTCCTTTGTAAGCGGCGAGGTCGAGATTGTTGTTCGACTTCATCGGGTTGACGCCGGAGGGCAGCCCGTCGCCGGGGACGATTTTTTCGAGCGGCGTGTAGCTCACTTTCGATGCAAGTTCTTTGTTGAACGCGGTTTTTTCGCTCGTGAATTGAAGTTTGACGATCAGCAGCGCCAAGCATAGCACGGCGAGCAAGAAGACGCCGAAAATTCCCTTTGCAATCGTCAGGATGGGAGATGTTTTTTTCTTCCTGAATTTTGTCATTTTCGTTCTCCGCTTTAAAGATGCGAGTGGAAAGTTAGAACTGAATTTCCACATCGGCTACTTCGTTTAAGGACAGATCGAGTGCGAAGATTTTTCCCGATACGTGCGAAAGCACCGTTTCGTGTGTTCTGTTCACAAAACAGGATTTTGGGACATAGCCCTCCGGGCAAAAAATGTAAACGCGGCCGTCCCGGAGCCCCGGCGCTTCGAGGGTGAGCCTCAGAGAGCGCTTGCTTTCGTCGAACTTCTGGTCCGTTAGTTCGATCCCGCCTTGAGTGAAGTGAAAAGTCGAAGCCACGAGCGACGGAAGTTTCGAAACCGGCCGGATCGACAGCATCAGGGATCCGTGCGGCGGCACGGCGGAAAATGCGACGCCGCCGCGGTGAATGCCGTGATACCGGTCCTCCCAGAGGTCGTAAACGTGGTATTCGCGTTCGGAGGATAGGCCGAGTTTTCCGAAATCCACAGTCAGGTCGGCGGGTGAAGAACTCCAGTTGAAGCGTGCGGCCACTGTGAGAGGGTCGTGCGGACGGTCGAATTTCAGCATCAATGTCGCTGGCGGCGAGCTTTCGAAAAGGTCGATCGGGGTCGCTGCCTCTTCGAGCGGTGGGATCAATTGCTGAGCGAGGCGGATTGATTCGGGCCCGAGTTTGGAAAGATCGTCGCTCAGGATGAGCGGTCCGCCCGTGCAGGCGACGATCGCCGCGTGGGTGAGGACTTCGCCGCCGTTGAGCTTCGTGTCCTTGAACCTGCACATTAGGCAGTCGGGATCGCTGTAACCCCAAGCGCCCTGCAGGTGATATCTTGTGAAAAGAGAGAAGGCGGTGTCGAACACGCCCGGCGCCGAGGGATGCCCGAGCAGGCGCGTCTGAAAGCTGCTGTGCCAATACGGAGCGGTGTCGCCGGAAGTCCGCATCCCGTTGCATATTCCGAGTCCGAGTCCGAGCGGGATTCCGCATCCGAGGATGAAAGTATCAGGTCCTGCGGCGTCGCGGATCGTCTGGAGTCCTCGGCGGAACGCCTGCGCGCGCGTGGCGTGCGGATCGTATCTCTCTCCGTCTATCGCGCCTGTGTATGTGAAATCGAGCTTCAGGTAATCGAAGCCCCAATCGTTCACGATTGTGCCGAAGAGCTTGGAGAGCCATCGGTGGACTTCGGGATTCGTGAGGTCCAGCCCGTACATCCAGCCGAGCTGTTTCGGGTTCGGCCATAGGGAAATCTTGCGCGGGCCGCCTCCGGATTCACGCACGAACCATTCCGGCTTTGATTTGAAAAGTTCGCTTTTGTGCGTCGCGAAGAAGGGGGCGAGCCAGAGTCCCGCTTTGAATCCGGCTTCCCGGATCCTTTTCGAAAGCCATTCGATCCCGTGTGGGAATTTTTCAGTTGGTTCGTACCAATCGCCCGGCGCCGGCTCGTATCCGTCGTCTATTTGAAACACGTCTATCGGAAGACGGTCGCTGAGCGATTGCGCCGCTTCGAGGTTCTGCAATATCACTTTTTCATCGAGATTCGCAAAGTAGTAGTACCATGAGCACCAGCCCACGGGAGCGGTCTTGAATTTTTCTGATTTCGGGACGCCGGTGTTCTCTCCGGTAATACGTGCGTAGGTTTTTAGCGGTGCGTCGTAAGAGGGAGCGCCCGATTCCTCTCCGGCTCTCGGGGCCGCCGGAATCACGGCGAGGGTTTCGGATTTCAGCGAACCGTTTTTGGTCAGGGGGAGCCTTTCGCCTCTGGACACGGCTGAGAGCTTGAAAAACGAGCCTTTTCTCGATTTGAATTCGACCTGTGAAAGTTGGTCGCTCACTGTTGTGAAGCCGAGAGTCAAACCGGCGCCGCTGATGTTATCGTCGATGCAAGCGTACCATTCCCCTATGAACCTGCCGCGGTCCGCCGGGACCGGTATCTCGGAGTTGTGGCAGGCGTCGTGGACTATCCTATGCGTGGGCCTTCTGTTCGGGGTGTCCCATGCGTGCATCTCCGAGCCGCTCCACGTGCAGAAGCCGTTTCGCACGAACCTGTAGTCGTGGGCACCGCTCGTTCCGAACAGCGATCCTCCTCTGACATGCTCGATGTGGAGGGGATGAAAATCCATGCCGGATATGTTTTGGTCGCCATTGTTGATGACGTTCAGAGACAGAAGCAGGCCGTCCGTTCCCTGTATGGGAGATACTATAAGGTCGAAAGTGACGGGAGAAGAGTCGAAAGTGTGGCTGATTACGCTCTCCGAACCGTTCACTGTGAATTTTCTCGATGCAGCGTCCGAGGATGACAGAAATATTCCGCTGTTTTTAAGGAAGACGCCGGCCACGGCGCCGCCTATGATAGAAGAAGAGTCCGAGTCTTTGGAAATATCGAATTTCCCCGTTGCGAGATCGTAATTTAGAATGGTATTTCCGGATTTCACTTTCTCTATCATTACTTACCCCCAGCAGCCGGTTCCCGGACGATGTAATGATTGAGCACATGCCTGTTCCGGGCGTCGAGTTCAGTCAGAATCTCAGTATATAATTTTCCGGTGCGTTTTTCTATATGAAATTAATCGTTTTATAATGTAACCTTATAGCCGTAAAACGGGATGTTATGAATGATGGGATGCGGTTTTGGCGGATATTTCCGTATCGGAGCGGCATGTTGAGCCGGAAATTTTTAAGACAGGCATCGTTCACGAGGCAGCAGAAGACGCTCTTTCTCGTGGCCGGAGGATTCGTAGTAGCCGTGATTCTGCGTTTGTCCGACATGGTTTCGGTCGGCGCGCAGGGTTCGGCGCTCAGCCTTTACGCGGCGTCGAGATTATTGTCGGGAAGGCTTCCGTACTCCGCGGTGTGGTATGGCGGGTTTCCCGGAACGATAGTGTTCGATGCGGTGGCGCTTGCCGTCAGTAGGAACATATATTCGGTGGTGGTTTTGGAGGCGCTTTTCGCTGCGGCCGGAGCGTTGCTTATATATGTGTCTGTAAAAAGAATGAACCCGCACGGAGTGACGGCGGGGATATATGCCGGGTGGCTCGCGGCGGCGGCGGTCGGAGCCGGGGCGTTCGGCGGCGCCAACAGTCCCTCCGCGTGGGTGTTTCTTCCGGCGGCGGGCTTCGTATATGCAATCGTCACCGGCGAGAGAGGAAAAGACTCGCGGTCTTTTTGGGCCGGGATCTGCGCGGGGATGGCTTTTTGCGTTCACCCTCGTGAGATAGCATTGATCCCCGCCGGTTTGCTCATGCTGCGAGGCCGTGGAAGGATTCTGTTTATCGTAGGATTCGCGGCGGCGCCATTGATCACGGCGGCCATATTGATATCGACCGGCGCGATGAACTCATTTATCGAATCGGCGTTTATATTTTGGCCGAATATTCATTTAGAGCCGATGGCGCAATGGCATGTGATATTTCCGGCGGCGGCCGGCCTCGTTCTTCCGTATTTGGTTTCAATTTTCGCGCGCGGAAAAGAGCAGGGCGGCGATGATGACGCGCGAGGGATGACGGTCGCTTTCACAGTCTGGGCGGTGTTGGAGCTTGCCGCGGTGTTCACGTCGGTGCGCATAAACGCGGTGGATATCGTTCCGTTATGCATTCCTCTTTGTCTTTTGTCCGCTATGAGGACTACTTACGACGATCCCGCGAAGGCGCAATCCGGGATGAATTTGATATTCACGGCTTTCATGGTGGGATTCGTAGCGCTCGCGGCGGTGGCGTCGTTGGCGAGTCTCTCCGGTTCGATGAGCTATAAGACGGCGGGGATCGAACTCAGGGACGAGCAATTCATAGCGGATATGGCGAGAAGAGACGCGGCGCCGGGCCGGCCGGTTCAGGTGTGGGGGGATTCGGCCTTGACCAATTTCCTCGCGGACAGACCCGCGTCTTCCAAGTACGTCACCGTGGTTCCTCTCTTCGCGAGGGGCGCTTCGGGCGCATCCGTTGAAAAATTCATCAACGATCTTCGCGCGAATCCGCCGGACGTTTTGATAATGCGATTGTCTCCCATCCCGGATATATTCGCGGAACAGATCGGTGCGAACAAGTATCTTTTCATGAGTTCGGAACAGAACCGCTTATTTCTTTTCCTGCATTATCTTTTGAGGAAGCAATACAAGGCTGTCGCGGTGCGGCACGGGGTCGTTTATTGCAGGCGCATGGGGTTGTGAGTTCGGTTCAGCAGCAAAACTCCCGGGTATCTTCCCGCTTCGAGTAATAGACTATATCTTCGTGCCGTACATATCCGAGCGATTTGAAAAGGGCGGCGGATTTTTCGTTATCGTCGATCATCAGAAGGCCGATCACGTTCATCCCGATCGATTTAAATTTCGCTTCAACCGCTTTGACGAGAGCGGTCGCTACTCCGGCGTGCTGTTTTTCGGGCGACACCGCGAGTCTGTTTATCCAGCCTTTTCTGTTGTCGTGGCTGCCGATCACGACTCCGACCGGCTTTCCATCATCTTCGGCGACAAGCATGAGCCCCTCCGCGAGGGACAGTTGTTTTATAATCGAATCGCGGGACTCACGGCCTTCCCGCTCGATCAGCAGTCCCGCGCTCTCCCATATTGCAATCACCGGCTCATAGTCTTCGGGTTTCATCGTTCTGATTATCATGCTTTTCTCCAGTCTTCTCTCGATGTCCGGTCCGACAGCCGGATATGTTCCGGAACAATCCGGCCGTCAGATTGTCAATTATAGCATCACGCGTATATGCCGGTATATTGGCGCGCGGAAGCAAATTATTATATACTTAACATCACATCGCCGGTTTATTCACTCGGCGGCGGGAGACTTTCAACCATGGCGATCGAACCGTTCAAAACAATCAATAGATTCGAACGTATCATCAACAGGCTCGACCGGGCGATTCAGAAGCTGGACGGCACCATCGACGGAACGAATAAGTTGGTGTCCGAAGCGGACGAGTCGTTCGGACGGCTCGACGATACTATCGGGAAAGTTGACGGCACGGTGGGAAATATCGACACTGCCGTCGCGGGGATCAACGGAACGATCGATAAGATGGATTTGCTGATGAATCAGATGGGGGACACGTTCGTAAGCCTCGACATTCTCACCCAGAGGATGGAGAAAGTCATAACTCTCATGGAGGAGAGGCTTCAGCAGATCGAGAAAACGGTTGAAGTCACTGTGAAGGCCACGAACGTGCTTGAAAGGCTTCCTCTCACAAAAAGACTTTTTGAGTAAGGCGGCGGAGTTCGGCCGACTAAAGAAATCATGCAAAAAAAAGCCCTCCCGAGAAGGAGGGCTTTTTTAGTTTTATCGTGTTCCTGAAAGGCGTTACTCCGCGGGTTCGGACACCGTCATCGAGACCGATGTCGAACTCGAAAGGCCGCCCGAATCGGTCGCGGTCAAAGTCACGACGTATGTATTAGGCGCAAGATCGCTCTTGACGAACGTGGCGCCCGTGGTTGTGAATCCGCCGGGGCTTATCGTCCATACGAGGCGGTTGCCTGTTATCGCGCCGTCTTCCGAGTCCGTCGCCGCGCCCACGAAGTTTATATTGACGTTTTGAACATAGATGCCGCCGTTGAGCGGGAGAGCGATGGCGACTGTCGGCGCGTTGTTCTGCGCGGCCGTGGTTGAAACTTTCACAGTTACCGATGCCGTGCCCGTCAGGCCCCAGTTGTCGGTGGCGACGAGTTTAATAACATGTGTTCCGGGAGCGAGAGTGGTCAACTGGAAATTGGTTCCCGTACCTATCTGCACGTCATCGGAGTACCACACGAGGGAGGCGCCGGTGAGAATTCCGTTCTCGGGGTCCGTGCCGGCGCCGAGGAAGTTGATGGTCGCGCCGTTTGAGAATTCGAGTCCGTTGGCGGGGGAGACGATGGTCGCCGTCGGCGGGTTGTTCGAAGTGTTGGGCGCTACCGTTATCTTGATGGATGCGGTGTCGGCGAGAAGCCCCGAATCGGTTGCTGTGAGAGTGATTGTGTGAATGCCCGGGCTCAGTTCGCTTGTGCGTATGGTTGCGCCCGTTCCGATGGTTCCGTTGATGTCGGACGTCCATTTGAATCCTGTTGCGAGCATGCCGTCCTCGCAGTCGGCGGCGGCGCCGGTGAAAGTGATCGTCGTTCCTTGGTTGAACGTGGCGCCGTCGGCGGGGATTTGTATGCTCGCATTCGGAGGCGCGTTTCCGTCGGGTGAAAGCAAGAAGGTCAACGTCGCTTGACCGGTTGCCGTGATGGAAACCGGCTGGGATGCCGGATCCGTGTATCCGCTTGCTTTTACGAGCACGTCGTAATCACCGGCGGAGATGTCGTTTATGATTGCGATCGGCGTCGAATACGGCGTGGGTTGGAAAAGAGCGTCGGACTGTTTCTTTATGAAGACAGTTCCTTCGATCGGGACTTGAACTATGCAGTCGGCCGTCGCGGAGACGGTAAGCGTGCCGACGGTGGAAGTCGCGGGTGAAATGGAGACGGCCGATTCGCCGAGCTGGTCGTTAGCCACGGTCGTAGTGTTCGCATAGACCGTCACGTTGTATGACGTCGGGTCCATGCCGCTCTTGGTTACGTAAACCGTATATGCTCCGGAGGGAACGTCCGCGAAATAAAAACGTCCGTCAGATCCGGTCGTGTACGCATTGAAATCCGATACCGCATTGCCTGACGTGTCCCGCAGTTCGACAAGCGCGTTTGACACGGCGACGTAGCCGGTTGGGGTTGTCCTGTCGGCGACCCGCATCTGCCGGCGCGCGGCCAAGCTTGAGTTGTATGT
>JAKLIR010000106.1 GCA_022709505.1 bacterium
TTTTGTGTTGAGATCGAGCAAAAACCCCTGATTTCAGTATCAAACAATCATTAAATATGCATTTTAGGCATGACAAAATAGCAAATTTTGATTTGGAGTTGATGTGAAGCCTTTTATTCACGAAATCAACCGACATCGATGGAACGCTATCAAGCAATAAATAAGGAAAGAAAATGCAAGATGCAAATGAGAGATTTCGAAGCAGTATGAGGAAATTCAACTTGAACCAGTATGCGAGGTGCATTATGGAAGACAACTCAACTTTTTCGTTATATAGAGAGCCCCGAGAGTGCGGATGCAAAAGGGAAACATCCCGGAAACACATTGGGCTTATGTCGAGAACGCTCATCGGATTCGTTTTCCTTTTTGTCGCACTATTCCCATCCCTCGGATCAGCCGATTCGGTTACGTATGATTTTTCCACATGCACTCGAGGAACCAACTGCTGGGCATACGGGATCAGCGCCACAGCTCTTCCACCGGGCGCGAATAATTTACCAAACACCATATTCACCGCAGGCGAATATGACAATGTAGATGCGGACGACACGGTGTATGAAGAAGCATCGATAAATAATAATAATTACGGTGCTCACAGGTTCAGCATAGATATCAGTCAAACGGAATCGAAAGTGTACCAAATAACTCCGTCTTGGAATGGATGGGGTATAAATACCCGCGGAGGCAGGCAGGACGGCGCAAACCTGTATATATGGAATTTCAATAGTGGGTCATACACATATTTAGCCCAGAACGCCAATGAAAATCAAACCACCCTCACATCAGACATAACAACTAACACAGATAATTACATAGACACTGACAATATTATACTTCTCGTCGAGCAAAGAGCCAGAACCGGACAAGCCGGAACTTACTCCCGTGTCAGAACGGATTATATCAGCCTGACCATTTATTACGACAATACCGCGCCCACGACGACGATTAACGATCCTGCGGCCGGAACGTGGGAAAACGCCGCTTTCACAGTCGATGTCACGAACGCAGACACCGGCGGCTCCGGGCTTTCCACCTGCTACTACCGCGTACTGAGCAATTCCGTCCAGACGCTCGGATGGACATCCTACACGTGCGGGAACGATCCGAGCATAACGGTCGGCGCTGCGGCCAACTGCCGCAATCAAGGTTCCAATATGTGCCAAGTCGAGTTTTATAACACAGACGGTGTCGGCAACGTTGGAACCACGCAGACGAGACAGTACAGCATAGACTGGACGGCGCCGACATTCACGGTAACCGACGGGGCGAACGCTTCATGGAATAATTCCGATACGATAACGGTTACCGTGAGCGACACCGGCGGCTCCGGCGCTGATGCGACGACTTATTGGGGATATTCCGCCGACGGAACCTGCAATGCAGCCGACGACGCGAACCTGACGAACACAAGCTTGACCACGACGGTAACCACAACACATACGGACTATATATGCTTCCTAAATACGGACGGAGCGGGAAACAAAGGATACAGTGCGGCTATCGGAGCGTTAAAAGTGGACGGTGATTCTCCCACAACGACCATTAATAACCCTGCGGACGGAACGTGGGAAAGCGCGGCTTTCACCGTCGATGTCACAAACGCGGACACCGGCGGTTCCGGGCTTTCCACGTGCTACTACCGCGTGTTAAGCAATTCCGTGCAGACGCTCGGATGGACGTCTTACACGTGCGGCAACGACCCGAGCATCACGGTCGGCGCGGCGGCTAACTGCCGCGATCAGGGTTCCAATATATGCCAAGTCGAGTTCTACAACACGGATGCGGCAAGCAATACGGGAACCACTCAATCGCGGCAATTCAGCATAGACTGGTCCGCGCCGACTACTACGATTAATAACCCTGCCGCGGCCTCGTGGCAGACAGCCGATTTCACCGCGGACGTCACGAACGCCGACACCGGCGGTTCCGGGCTTTCCACATGTTACTATCGCGTCCTGAGCAATTCCGTGCAGACGCTCGGATGGACGTCTTACACGTGCGGCAACGACCCGAGCATTACGGTCGGCGCGTCGGCCGACTGTCGAGATCAGGGTTCCAATATATGCCAAGTCGAGTTCTACAACACGGACGCGGCAGGCAATACGGGAACCACTCAATCGCGGCAATTCGGCATAGACTGGTCGTCACCGACGGTGACTATAAACAACCCGGCGGCAAGCTCATGCCAACCCGCGGACTTTACGTTCGATGTCACTAACGCGGACACCGGCGGTTCCGGGCTTTCAACGTGCTACTACCGAGTGTTAAGCAATTCCGTGCAGACGCTCGGATGGACGTCTTACACGTGCGGCAACGACCCGAGCATTACTGTCGGGGCGTCGGCCGACTGCCGCGATCAGGGAGCAGACCTATGCAGCGTGGAAGCTTACGACACGGACGCGGCCGGAAATACGGGAACGACACAGACGCGTAATTTCACGGCCGACTGGGCTTCACCCGTTCAGTCAGGCTGGGCGCCCGCGGACGGATCGAACGTCTCTACGTCCGTTTCCATAACATTCACTCTGAACGAACTCGGCGATTGCCGCTGGTCAATGGATGGAGATGAAAGCTATACGCAGATGTCCGACGACGGCGACTGCACCGGCGACGGCACTATAAACATGACGTGCGACGTGCCGAGTCTTGCGGAGGGTGTGAACAGTATTTGGATCGCCTGTAAGGACGAATGCGGCAACGAAAACAGCGCGGCCGACAACAAGGTGCTGACATACACAGTCGATTCCGCGCCGCCGGCGCAGACGACTTGGGACCCCGCGAAGGGCGCCGTGATCTGCGACACGAGCCAGACGATCGCCGTAACCACGGACGAGAATGCATGGTGCCGGTGGAACATCAGCGATCTCGACTATAACAGCATGACGAGCGACTGCACGGGCGGAGGAACGACAAGCCTGTCCTGCTCGGCGTCGGGTTTCGCCCACGGGGCGCAGAACGTTTACGTGGCTTGCAAGGACGTTTTGAACAACAAAGACTCGAACACAACGAACGAAGATATCAACTATACCGTGGACATAATCGCCCCGAGCGGATATTCATGCAGCACTCCAGCCGACGTCTCTGTGGACGTCTCTCTTACACCGACTCTCACGTCGGCGATCGCAACAGACGTCTCGAACATATCCTATTATTTCCAGATCGACGACAACTCCGGCTTCACAAACGCAAACGGCAGACGGCAGGAAAGCGGATGGCTGAGTTTGGACAACGATTGGGCGCCGGCGGCTCTCGATTCCAACAGAACGTATTACTGGCGCGTGAAGGCGAAGGATGTCTGTGGATTCGAAGGAACATATTCGACTGCCTACTCGTTTACAACACTTCAAAACACACCGAACATAACGTTCGTGAGCCTGACGCAGGCGACTGACGGATCGGGCGAGTTGACCGCGACATACAACCTGACGGATCCGCAGAGTGACGCGGGGCGGTTCCTCATCGAATACTCGTTCGACAACGCGACATGGTATCAGGCCTACATCAAATCCGCCTCGGCCGGAACCGTGAACAACACGGGTGTGAGCGGCGGAACTTCCACGGGGCAAATAACCGCGATATCCACCCCGCAGTCGAACGCGACATTCGTTTGGGACTCCCAAAACGCGAGCAACCAGAACGGCGAGTTCACCGGCGAGGACGACACCGTTTACCTGCGCGTCACCACTTATGACAGCGTACAGGGAGAAACCCAAACATCTTCGGCATTCGCCTTGGACAACAAAACACCGGCAAACTACAGTTGTTCTTCTCCGTCGAACGGAACGAACGGCGTTTCGACAACTCCGACGCTGACCGTCGCGGCCGGAACCGACCAGAACTCGATTCAATATTATGTTGAAATCGCGAAAGACTCCGCTTTCACCATCGCGGCTCAACAGAGTGGATGGCAAAGCGGATTGACTTGGGTCCCCGCCACTCTCGATCAGGGAACCCTGTATTATTGGCGTGTTAAGGCAAGGGACAGCTTTGGAAATGAGGGCGATTACGCCCTGCCGACTTTCGAATTCACAGTGGCTACTAACGAACCGGATATAAACATAGACAGCGCGGCGCAGACATCGGTTGCGGGCGAAGGATATGTAACGGCACAGTACGATCTGTCCGACCCGAACGCCGGTGATACTTGCAGCATTTACATCGAATACTCCTATGACAACGCGAACTGGTACAAAGCATGGATACTCGATGCGAGTGTTGGCAGCGTCAACAACGGCGCGGCGCGGCAGATATCCGGTCTTTCGTGTGGAGCTGGAGTGAGCAACGCTACATTCAGATGGGCGACGCAGGACGCGGGAAACGGCGGCGGAGCGTTCAACGGCGAGGATTCAACGGCGTACCTCCGAATAACTCCCAACGATGGCACGAACAGCGGGCAGATCAGGACTTCGTCATTCTTCACCGTGGACAATCAGGCGCCGACGGGGGCGGCTCTCCAGTACCCTGCCAATGGGGAAACCGGGATAGATACAAGCGTTAATCTGACGGCCGAGGCGCCGAGCGACATAAGTACGGTTTATTACATGTTCCGGGTTGATAAATCACCTGCGGACTGGGCGGCGCCCGATTTTCAGGAAAGCGGCTGGGAGGTTATCAACAAGTGGACGGTCGGCACGGCTCTCAGCTACGTTACGAATTACGAGTATTCGGTTAAAGTGAAAGATCAATACGGAAACGCCGGGACGTACGTATCTTCATGGCAATTTACAACGGAATCCGCGCCGGACTCCGCGGCGTGGCCGTTCACGACGGACACCGATTACCAATACGATTCCTCAAGAATCTCGGTTACGAGCGGCATGGCGCAGTTGCGCGCCAATGTCGATCCGGCATGGTTCGACACCCGCTGGTCATACCGGAAAAAGATAACAATAGACAACACAGGCTCTTCAAATGCACTATACGACTACCAGTTGGCCGTCACGCTTGATTCCGGCAATTTCGATTTCTCTAAAGCCAAATCAGACGGCGGGGACCTGAGATTTTACGACAGTACGGGGCAGGGCACGCCTCTCGAATATTGGATCGAAAGTTACGATTCCGGCGCTCAAACAGCGAAAGTATGGGTTAGAGTTCGGGAAATTCCAGCGAGTTCGGAATATTACATTTTCATGTATTACGGATATTCGAGCGCCGTGACGACTCAAAGCATCGCGAACACGTTCGACTCGGCGCAGTGGACCGACGGAAACCCGTCATGGGTGAACGTGGAATCAGAGAGCAACGTGACGGCCGGTTCGGATGTCGTTCTCGGGGACGAACTTATATTAGACGGCGATATTCAATCGCTGGGCGGCAACGTGAGAAAATCGAGAATAGAGTTGAAAAACAATTCGACATTGTACGTCTCCGACGGGCAGATACTTAAACTTTACGCTAACGAAATAAAGATCGAGGCGGGATCGAAGATAGACGGGATCGGGCGCGGTTATGCGGGTGGAACAGGCGGAGTGATGTGCGCTGCATACGCCGCCTCGCCGTGGAACGGCGGACGGCAGATCGCGGCTAACGGAAGCGGCGACGCGACATGCACGAGATGCTACGGAGGCGGTGGAACCTCGCATGAAAACAGCACGAACGGAAGAGACGGCCGCGGCGGCGGCGGCGGCGGATACGGAGGCATGGGCGGCGCCGGGGAGGCGGGATGGCCGGGCGGAAATGACCAACCGAGCTGTCCGGGCAATTATTATTACAACGGATCAACGTGCACCAACGACTATTACGGCTTGACCTTCGGCAACCAGACGAACGAGACGATATATTTAGGGTCCGGCGGCGGCGCCGGGAGTTCGAGTTGCTACGACCGAGGATACGTGGCGGGGGCGTTCTCGACACTCGGGTTGGGAGGCAACGGCGGCGGCGGCGGCGGCGCTATCCTGCTTGACGCCGGAACGATCACCATCGAGAGCGACACATTGGTGGATGAAATATCGATGGACGGGGAAATAGCCGGATCGGGGCTGTACGACGCGGATGAGCTGGCGGGCGGCGCGGGAGGCGGCGGCGGAAGCGGCGGAACGATCATCATTCGAGGCGGAAACGTCGATATCGCGGGCAATCTGACGGCCCGGGGCGGATTGGGCGGCGGATACACGGTTTACGGCGCAGCGGGCGGCGGCGGCGGCGGTGGAAGAATCAAAGTCTTCGCACAGAACCTGATCAGCGGGGGCACGCTGACCGTTACCGGCGGCGCCGTTGGCGGAAATAACAGTTATACGCCCAACGGGGAAGCAGGAAACACGGGGACTACCTATACCAATAACGCTTATACTTATACATATAATTCAGGAATATCCGACAGCGGGAATTTCGAAACATATTCAATCACTCCGATCTTCCTCGGCAAGAAATTCACTTCCTCCCATACGATGCCGAGCGGCGGAGTCGGATCTCTTACATACGAAATAAGAAGAGCGTCCGACGACACGGTGCTCTGCACCATAACCGAAGCTCAAGCCTCGGCGGGATACGAAGACCTCACCAACGGATATCTCACGTGCATGCAGCAGGATGTCCCGGTGAAAATATACGCTTCGCTCAGTACGACTAATTTCCCCGGATCGCCGGACATTGAGGATGTGACGTTCGATTATTACACGAGAAAAATCGTCGCAACTCCTCCTTCGGTGTCGGTCGGCGCGCAACAAACACATTCCTATTACACCGATAACCCGACCATACAACCCATAGTTTCAAAAGGAATAGTATTCGCTGAATTGGTGAGCTTCACCGAGACGCTGATCCTGCCGGACACCACCGGGCAGGTGCGCTACCAGATATCGAACGACGGAACGTCGTGGTATTGGTGGAACGGAGCGAACTGGTCTCTCGCGACCACATACGGGCAGACTAACACCGCCGCGGAGATCAACACGAACTGTGGAACGTTCGACAACGAGATCGGCGGCGGAACGTTGTATTTCAAGTCTTTCCAGCATTCGGACGGAACTCAGAAAGTCCTGCTCGACAGCATAGACGTCCAGTATGTTACGCCTCCGACTCCTAACATCACGCTTCTAAGTCCGAGCAGCGGAGTCGCGGGCACTCAAGTGACCATAACGGGCACGGACTTCGGAACTTCGCAGGGTTCGTCGATCGTGACGTTCAACGGGGTCAACGCCGGTTCCGCGATCTCATGGTCTAATACTTCCATCGTCATCAACGCACCCTTGAACGTCTCGACGGGATACGTCGTGGTGACGGTGAGATCCGTGCAGTCGCCGCAGGAGGCGGATTCGATATTCACCGTTAACGCGCCGACCATAACCACGCTCACGCCGAGCACGGCTTACTGGAACGACAGTATAATCATCACGGGAACCAATTTCGGAAGTTCTCAAGGGAATTCTTATGTCAAATTCTATAACAACGTGACTGCGACGTGTACGTCGTGGAGCAGCACATCCATCACGTGCACTGTGCCGCCGGGCGCGGCGACGGGGAATGTCACTGTCACAACCGGTGGAGGAACGTCCGCCGGAAAGACTTTCACTCTTTCGAGCGACAATTCCACATGGCCTTTCACAGTTTCGGGAGATTACACATGGGACGCGGACGCCGATGTCGCGGGAGATCTCGCCTACCTTAAATCGAACAATTCTCCTACATGGTACAGCATGAATTACGGTTACAGAAGGCAGATTACGATCGACAACACGGGCGGTGCGGCGCAAACCGATTTTCAGGTGAGGGTTGATCTCGACAACACCAACTTCTCGTTCGGCAACGCACAATCGGACGGCAAGGACATCAGGATAATTGACTCGGACGGGGTGACGCCGATCGATTTCTGGATCGAGAGCTACGACAGTTCCGCCATGACCGCCGTCGTCTGGGTGGAGGTTCCCTCGATTCCGGCTTTCTCGACGAAAAACATTTTCATTTATTATGGATATCCCAACGAAACAGTGACCGGGAGCAACAAAGACAACACGCTCATAAATTCATCGTGGTCCAACGGAGACCCGACTTGGGACCCGGCGAAAGTCTCCAGCGCAACTTCTCTAAGGTATTCGGGGCTCGCCAACCTTACTCTCGACTATCAGACAAACGCGCTGCAAAGAACGTGCACCGATACTTTCGGTACGCCATGCGACGCTCAGAACGACGCCGATAATACTTTCGACACCTGCTCGAACCACGGCACTGACACGAATTACGAAAAAGTTCTCGAGGTGACGCTGACGAAAACGAAGGTCGAACTCGGCGGCTCCGCCACCGCCTCATGCAGGTTCCAGACGGCGAACGGCAGTGAAGCTTACATGTATTATTACAACGGATCCGCATGGACCCAGCTCGCGTCATACACATATACTTCCGCGACCACGGTCACTCAGAACACCTCATTCACCATTACCGGGAACACCGGCACGCAGTACGTGAGATGCATCATCGACAGAACCGGAGAAAACGATAACTGCGCGAGCGGCGGAACTCAATATGATAATGACGACGCTTCGTTCTACGTCCATTACAAAACATCCGGCGAGATGACGTCGTCGAGTATCGACGGTTTCATGGGAGGCATACAGTTCAGCGCGAACGTCACCGACCCGGACGGAGCAGGCGCCGCCCAACAGTTGGCGTACAAAATCCTCAGGTCTTCGGACAATGCGACTTTATGCACGATCAGCTCTCTGCCGTACGTTGTATCCACATGCGCCGCGTCCGCGGTTCCCGTGAAAGTCTGGGGCGCTTTGACCACCACGAATACTTCCGTCACCCCGACTATCGCCGATTGGACGTTGACATACTATGGAAGAAAAACCGCGACCCCGGAGCCGACCACGACGATTTCCCTCGCGGAAGGCGCACCCACTTTCTACAGTTCGAATCCGACGGTTCGTCCGGCCGCCGGAAAAGGGAGAGACTTCGTCGAAGTGCTTTCCTTCTCCGATATACTCGGTCCGAGAAATACCGGAACGGTCAAATATCAGATTTCGAACAACGGGACGGACTGGTACTACTGGAACGGTTCCAACTGGGTGACGGCCGGCGGCGGATACACTACCACGAACGCGGCGGACGAAATCAATTCGCACATAACT
>JAKLIR010000107.1 GCA_022709505.1 bacterium
CTCATCGGATATTATTTTAATGCCCTTGGAAGCATAGGACCTGCGAGGCTTGATAAGCATGGGGGTTCCGAGAGCGTCCGCCGCTGTGTTGAAATCAGAGTCGATCAGACTGTCTATTACACGAAATCCCGATGACTTTAGTTTTCGGTATGTGTCCCACTTGTCCCGGGAAAGTTCTATGAGTTCCCTGTTGTTGAGTGCTAATTTTACCTTTAATCCGTCGAACGCCCCGGACTCTGAATTCAGTCTATACATATCCTGCTCGATTCCGGGGAGCACGAGGTCTATGTCGTGCGTTTCGATCAGTGACCGCATGAAATGCGCATAATTGTCCGCGGCGGCCGGGACTGCTTTCACGAATGAATCGCACCAGTGGCGTCCGACTGCATCTGCGAATATGTCCATTCCAACGATGTTCACATCGAGCCCCGATGCACGGAGACTTTTTATGATCCCGTATCCGATTATGGCGCCGACGCCGGTCACGAGCACGTTATATCTTTTCATGTTTTTTCCCGATTATCCTTTTGATCCCCTCGGCGAGATCTACCGCGGGCTCGAATCCGATCTCTTTGTACGGAAGGCTGTAGTCAGGTATGAAAATATTCCTTATATCGGCTTTTTCTCTCTGCCGAATGACGGTCGGTGCTTTGCTTGCGGCTTGCCCGGCGATTGCGATGATGTCGCTGATCGCGTGCGATTGAGGATGAACGCAATTGAAAAAACCTTCGATTCCGGTATCTATGAACCTGTTTATAATCTCAGTCACATCGTCTATGAAAATATAATTGCGCCGGGGGTCGTTGTCGCCGTGCAGATATACCTTTTCGCCTGAAGTCACCTTGTCGATTATTTGGTATAGAAACGGTTGGTGTTTTGCGGAAACGCCGGCGGAGTCGTATATCTGCGAGAATCTCAGGACGGTGAGTTTCATGCCCGAGGCGTCGCAGAAGAGTTTCGAGTTTTCTTCAGCGTGAAGTTTTGAAAGCGCGTAAGAGCCGAAGTATTCGTTATCCGGGTGTCTGATCGCGGAGATGCTTGAAATCAGAATCACCCTCGAACATCCAGAAGATGCGGCGAGGCGGCAGGCGTTGAGAGCGCCCGTTGAATTTACACTCTCGTTTTGGGCGATACCTTCGGGTGTGTCGCCGGCGAAGCTCGCCGCGCAGTGAACGAGCAGGTCGAAATCCGGAAGCGCTCCGTCGAGAGATGAGAAATCTGAAACGTCATGCCCCGTGGAGAGAGAGATGCCGGTTGCAACATGCCGTCGTTTCAGCGAGGATATAAGGCTACCGCCGACGAGCCCCGTGTGACCTGTTATAACGATTCTATTCTTCATGCGCGAGTTCCATGAGTATGGCCGTGCAGAGTTCGGGATACCCGTAGCCAACTTCGATCATTGCGTCGAGTATTTCCCGTTTCAATCCTATCTCTTTGATCTGATCTGTTGTTATCGGTTTAAGGAACAAACCTTCCGCCGAGAGTATCTTGAAACCGGCGCCGCGCGCGAGCGTTTCGAGCGAGTTCATATTGAAATATCTTTTGTGTCCGAGCATACGGTCGTATTCCGAAAGAAAGTCGAGACTGTCTATCATTCCCGCGCTGAAACCGAGGCGTCTGTTCAGGGCTTCCGAGTTCGGAACCGTGATGAAAAGCCGTCCGTCCTTCTTGAGGAACGCGCCGTATTTCGCAACTATTGCTTCCGGGTCTTCGACATGTTCGAGGACGAAGCCCATGACGATGTTATCGAATTTCTCATCCGTTGAGAAATCCTCGAAGAGGGAGTGAGCGATCTCCATCCCGTTCCGAGGATTCTTGGCGGAGAAGCGGTCGATGATTTCCTTCGATCCTTCGACAATCAAATATCTTTCGACGCGTTCTGAAAATATCTCGGTTGAGAAACCGTGCCCGATTCCGAGTTCGAGAAGCGAATTGCCTGTGAGTTTGCCGGCGATTCTTTTCGCGTAAGCCCTTATTATGATGTCGTTATCGAGGGCGTATTTGAAATCGTCATTGTAGGCGTTTGCGTATTTGTCGAGGTTTTCAGCCATAAGCATCGGAGGCGCTATATCGAAGCGCGCCGACCTCCGTGTCATTTGATCGCTCGAAAACTGATATATTTGAAAAGATGCCGGGTGAGAGGCGTTATGGAGCGAAGGTGTTCGCGGAGTGTCGCCGCGTGTTCCGATGTCTTCGGATTGTGTATCACGGATGCTTCCCCGAGGAACCATTCGTAAACCACTTCGACTTCCGAAAAACCGGTGCTGAACAGCAACGCTTTTACCTCTTCTTCTTTAAAACCCCTGCCGATGTGTTTGAGATGTTCGGCCGCCTGCGCAGTCTCCAACGAGACTCCGAATTTCACCGCGATTTCCCCGTCGTTCGAAGTTACGGCGGCGATCTCGCGAAGTATTATGGGGTTGAGATCGTTCTCCTTGTCGAGTGATGAAAGAGTTTCCCAGAAATAATAATTCGGATCGAGATCGGAGTAAAAAACCCCGCCGCGACGCAGGACTCTGAAAGCTTCAGCGAAAACGCGGTCGAGCTTGTGAAGGTGATGAAGCACGGCATGCGCCGTGCAGACGTCGAATGAATCGGCCTCGAAAGGAAGTTCTTCGGCGGGAGCGGCTGAGACTCTGATGTCGCAGCCCGGTCTGTCCGTCACGACTCTTTCGAGCATGGCCGGAGTGACATCTACGCCTCGGATGACCTTGAAATGCTTGCATGCGATGTCGATGATGAAGCCTGTTCCGCAGCCTATGTCGAGAAGGGAGTCGCCGTTCGTGAGGTCTTTCAGGTGCGATATCACACTTTCGACCCTCGCGACGTTTTCCGGTCTGAAGTGTGGTTCGTCGGCGTATGCGTCGATCGATTTCGTGTGAACTTCGATGTTCGCTTCGATAATTTTATTTCTGTCCAATGAATCCATCAAGAGTTATCCGGGTGGAACCATCTTGCGCGTCCGACCGACCAGTCTTTGCAAGTATCGCAGGGAGGTTCGCTGAAATCGAGCGACCAATGCTTTTCTCTCCGCCGCGCGAGTTCACCCTCCCAAACTTCCCTAATAGTTTGGACGCGGATGTCGCCGGGGCTGTACTTCGCTTCATAGTCGGCGTCGCACTGTGAAAACCTGCCGTCCCAATGGATGGATACCGATCTGAGGAGCCACGGGCATGGGAAATCGCGTGTTATCTCCGCTTGAGCGAGGTCGGGCGATTCCACGGCCGCACCCCATCCCATTCTTATCCGAACTTTCACGGCGGCGCCCTTCGGCAACCATTGCGCCTTGAAGGCCTCGATCTCGTTTTCATTCTCATCCATAACTATGAACTGCATTACCACTCGCGGCCGTTCGAGTTGTTTTGTCCGTTTCGCATCGAGAAGGTATTCAATGTTCCTGACGGTAATTTCAAAGTCGCCGCCCGGCCTTATACGGTCGTAGGTTTCCTTTGTCGCGGCGTCCATACTGATTATGAGGTCCTTGATCCCGCAGTCGAGAATCTTATGCGTCATTTCTTTGTCGAGGTATCGCGCATTTGTATTTAGAAATATGTTCTTTAGGCCTTTGTCCCTTGCGTAGCGAAGCATTTCAACAAGTTTGTCGCCCCGCAGAAGCGGTTCCCCGAGGATCGCAACCCAGAATCTTCCTTCGGGATTTTCAGCAGCGACCTCATCGACGATTTTCTTGAAGACGCCGAATTCCATTTCGCCTTTCGGACGTTCGAGTTTCGGGTATGGGCACATGATGCACCGCAGGTTGCAGTGAGCGCATGTTTCCACGATCACGTCTATTGGGAATGGATTCCTGTCGAGGTCGATGTTGCCGAGGTCCGGCTCTCTCAGGTTGCTCAATTTCCGCCCCCGGTGTTTTCGTCGCTATCGCCGTCTTTATAAAATTGTCTGACTATCGTATAGGGTCTGTTCTTCGTCTCGATGAATATTTTGGAAATATATATCCCCACTATTCCCATACTGAACATTATCAGCCCGCCCACGAACCATATCGAGACTATCATCGATGTCCAGCCGTGGAGGGTCGCCCCCGAGAAGAATTTCCTGAAAAGAAGATACGCGATGTAGCCTCCGGAGATGAATGACATGAATATCCCGATATACGATATGAACAACATGGGTTTGTAGCTGAACGACGTCAGCGCGTTGAAAGCGAGGGATATCTTTTTGCCGAGGGTGTAGGATGTGGCGCCTTTGTATCTCGTTGTAATTTTGACGGGAATCTGCTTGTAGCCTGTGATGTACCAGAGACCGAGAAGGAAAAGCTCGTTCTCGCCGTGGCTCACAAGGCTTTTCACGTACCGCGCGCTCATGAGCCTCGAGAATGAAACCTTCCTATCCACGTTGACCCCGGAGAGCATGTTGAAAAAGATGTAGAAAAGCCGGTCGATCGCGCGTTTGAGGAGACCGCCTTTCGGTTTTTCAACCACGCCGTGCACGACGTCGCAATCGGGGTTTCTCCGCATCTCATTGTAAAACAATTCAAGATTTTCGGGGTCTTCCTCAAGGTCGCAGTCTATAAGGAACACGAGATTTCCCTCGGCGTAAGAGAGACCGGTCATTGCGGCTTTGTGATGGCCGAAATTACGGGAAAGGTCGAGGACTTTCACTTTCCGCTCCTCGCGGGAAATCGAAAGGGCTATGTCGAGAGAATTGTCCGGCGAACCGTCGTTGACGAGAATTATCTCGAAATCGTCCGTGATTTTTCGGGCGGCGGCGGCCGAACGCGAACAGAACTCCTTAAGATAAGGAGCGGATAGGTACATCGTGGTTACGATAGAAAGTTTCACCGTGGCTATCCGATCATCCGCGCCGGCATTGTTGAACAAAGAGTGTAAATCAAGTTGCGCCGGATTGTCCGCAAGCGGAAAAATGAAGATATAAGCATAACTACATTGTATTTCACCATCAACGAGTGTCAATGCCGAAGAGGGCGAGATTTGTGAATATTGAAATGGAAACCGATGGAAAGAAACTCAGTAGAGAAGATATTCTCCACGAAGGGATGAGAATTTTTCGAGATCGGAAAAACTTGTTGAAACTATGTCGAGCGGATTGGTTCCCTTCTCGATTTCGAGCCGTACGAAGTCCGTTCCGCATATAAGGTCTATTGGAAGTTTTTCATATTCATACTCGTAGGGCGGTTGTTTCCACTCAAACGAGTCCGTAGCTTGCGCTCGTATCTCGGCGAGAAGGCAGACCCCTGCGGCGTAGGACGGAAAGCGTCTCCGATCGGTGACGTGTATTTGAACTCCGCCGCACATCACACCGCTCCATTTGTGAAACGTCGGCATAAACCAGCATTCTCTGAAATGAACGCCCGGGAGGTCGTACGCTTCGAGTTTTTTCACGAGCGTATGGGGATTCACCCATGGCGCGCCTATCAGCTCGAACGGCCGGGTCGTGCCTCTTGCCTCCGAGATGTTTGTTCCTTCGAACAGGACCGACCCCGGATATACGAGCGCCGTGTCGGGGGTCGGCATGTTGGGGGAGGGGAACACCCACGGGAGTTCGGTTTCCTCGAAACTCATCTCCCGCGACCATCCTTCCATCGGCACGACTTCCAGTTCGCAGTTTATCTCGAACGCATAATTGAACAGCCGGGCGAGTTCCGCGATCGTCATACCGTGCCTCATGGGGATCGGGTAGAGTCCGACGAAAGAGGCGAACGACGGATCGAGGAGGTTCCCTTCGACTTCACCGCCGATCGGGTTCGGCCTGTCGAGCACGACGAACCTTTTTCCGAGCCGGGCGCAGGAGATCATGCTGAGCGCCATCGTGTATATGAACGTGTAAACGCGCGTTCCGACATCTTGAACGTCGAACACGAGAACGTCCACATCGGCGAGCATATCGTCCGTCGGCTGCCTCGTGTTTCCGTAGAGACTGAAAACCGGAACCCCGGTCTTGCCGTCCGTGAACCCTTCCCACTCTATCATGTTATCCTGCGTCTCTCCGCGGATCCCGTGCTGCGGGCCGAACAGCGCTGTCAGCTTGAACTCTTTTTGCATGGCGAAAATATCGCAGGCGTGCCTGTATTCGTGGTCCACGGATGCGGGGTTGACTATGAGCCCGATCCTGTTTCCCTCGAAAAATTTTATGTAAGGTTCATCTTTGAACCGGGCGAGTCCCGTGAGAACCATTTCGCCTCCGAATGAAATTGAAATATTCGAGCTTGCGGCGATCAGAAAGTTACGACGTGCGTAAGATTCGGCGGTGAATCAGGATCTATTCCTTTTTGCAGCGCCGCGCGGACCGCGAGATACTGAATGAACGGCATGTAAAGCATACCTCTGTAAACCTCGGGGATACCTCTTCCGGCCGGTATGATGTAGTCCGCTATTCCGTCGTATTCACGTTCTTTCTTTTCGCAAAAAACAAGAGTTTTCGCGCCGATCGATTTGACCTCGCGCAGAAGGTCGATTTCAAGGTCGAGCGCCGATGTGGAGCCGAACAGTATGACGAGGTCTTTCTCGGTCAATGCGGATCTCGGCCCATGGCGAAGTTCGAGGGCATTGAGCACCTGAGTCCTGAGGTGCGCGGCTTCGTCGAGTTTGAGCCCCGCTTCGCGGGCGAGACCGTACATGGGTCCGCCGCCGAGTATCGTTATCCTGTCGAGCGGCGTCTCGGCCGTGATCCCGTCAATCACTCTGCGTTGCATCTCGAACGCGGCTTTGCCTTCATCCGCCAACTGTTCAAGGTACGTCGCGTTGGCGAAACGTTCGCTCAACGCCATCGTGACCATGTGCGAAACAAACAGCATCGAGGTGAACGATTTCGTCATTATGACGCTCTCCTCGAAGCAGTTTTTCACTGGGAACGAAACCTCGCATTGCGCGCAAAGCGGGCTCGAGGGATCGCACGAAATGGCCACGGCGGCGATTCTGTTGTGTTTTCTCATCTCTTCGAGCGCCGTGAGCGTTTCCTTAGTCCTTCCGGATCGCGAGAACAGGACGGCGAGATATTTTCTCTCCTTGATAAGGTTGTACCTATTGAAAAAAACGACTTCCGAGGCCGGGACGGCGAGAGCCGTTTCTCCGGCCACGAACCTGTACGCCGCCGCCGCCGCCGCCGCGAGGTGGTACGACGTTCCCGCGCCGATGAACAAAACGTCGTCGTACTCTCTCACGGCGAAATTAATGCTCACGTCTTTTTGAAGAAGTTCGAGGTCCTCGAACAGTGTTTTCCACAGATCGAACTGTTCGGCTATTTCCCTCAGCGTGGCTTCTCCGGGCATTTCGTGTCTCCGTTCGATGTTGTGTTCCCGATGCGGACATCGGGTTGTTTCGTATTATAAGAGTTCCGCTTCGCTCTGGTCTCCGAGGATGAATCTGTTAACGTGCGGGAGTCCCTTGGTTCTCATTATGCGCGCCTGTTTTCCGATGAGGCTGTCGGTGAGGCGGCAGTTGAGATCGGTCATTTCGCACTCGTCGAGCAGAATGCTGTGTTCGACTTCGCTGTTTGTGACTTTCGCGCCGGGCCCTATGGAAGTGAAAGGCCCGATGTAGGAATTCACTATCTCCGCGTTTGCTCCGATTATCACCGGGCCGCGGATCACGCTGCCGGAAATCTTTGCGCCTTCTTCAATGACCACCTTGCCGTCGATGCGGCACGTCGGGTCGATTTTTCCCTTCACGTTCCGCTCTAAGAGTTCGAGCATTATCCTGTTCGCTTCGAGTAGGTCGTCCGCTTTCCCGGTGTCTTTCCACCAGCCTTTGATTATGTGGGACACCACCGAGTAACCGTTATCGATGAGCCACGAAATCGCGTCTGTTATCTCGTATTCGTTTCTCCAAGAAGGTTTTATGGAGTGGACCGCCTTGAAAACATTTTCGTCGAACATATAAACTCCGACGATAGCGAGGTCCGAGCGAGGATTCTTAGGCTTCTCTTCAAGCTTCACGATCCGATCTCCCTCGAGTTCAGCGACTCCGAACTGGGAAGGATTGGAAACGTGGGCGAGCAATATCTGTGAATTCGGCTTGTTCGTCCTGAATTCATTGACGAGCGAGTCTATGCCGTCCTTGATGACGTTGTCCCCGAGGTACATGACGAAGCGGTCGTTTTTGAGGAACTGCTCGGATACAAGCACGGCGTGTGCGAGGCCGCGCGGCTCATCCTGCTCGATGTACGTAATCTTGCAGCCGAGCTTTTCGCCGTCGCCCACCGTAGCCTTAACCTCGTCCTTGGTGTCGCCGACGACGATGCCGATCTCCGTTATCCCGCAGCGGACGATAGCTTCAATACCGTAGAATAATATCGGCTTGTTCGCCACGGGAATAAGTTGTTTTGCGCGTGTGTAGGTGAGAGGTCTGAGACGAGTGCCGCGGCCTCCGCTGAGGATCAGCCCTTTCATTTGGTGCACCTCATTTCCATAGTATGTTATGCATAACCCAGTCGCCGATCTGAAGCACCGGAATCGTGGGCTCTTTATCAACTATCGACAAATCGTAGGTGTTGCTTGATATTATCTTGCCTTTCTGTGTGACGGCGCATTCGATCGTCCAGCCGCTTTCTCCTCCGAGAGTTAAGGGCATCGGCCCGAGTTCGAGGATGTCATCTCCCGGTAGATGTTCGACAAGTTTCTGAATCCTATCGACTTCGGCGTTCTCAGCGTCTTTCACAACCACGTCGATACCGACGTCCTTGAAATCCTTGTGGCGGTCGTTAATTAGGAATGCCTCTGTTTCGAGCGTCTGTCCCGGTTCATACGGCCCGAGGTGATATTTTAGAGAAAAGAGAACCGGTGAGTAAATATCCTTCAGTTTCCTGTAGGCGGGTTTCGGCTTGTAGAAATAATCCACCACGCTCCATGTCACCGCCGGCCACGGCTCGTTGAACTGCCAGAACATCACACCGCTCGCCCTGAACTTTTTCCGTCTTATATGCTCCACCATGATCTGAAGCCCTTGCGCCTGCATGCGTTGCGCCGCGGAGACGAAGGAATCGCAGTCCGTGAACCCTATCTGCTTGGCGTACCTGAACATTTTGAACAGTTGCGCGCTTTTGTAGCTCCACATCCCCGCGTTGGCGATCTCTTCCGAGTTC
>JAKLIR010000108.1 GCA_022709505.1 bacterium
ACTTCAAGGTTATCCGGGCGTTCCGGTCTTTTTCGCTTCCGGCGGCCTGTTCGGGGTCGGAAGCGCCGTCTCTACTCCGAGCCTGTACGTCCTTGAGCCGCGTTTCGACGAGTTTGATGTCGAACGTGACTCCGGACGGCTTCTTCACCATGGTTACGACTCTGAATGCGTTGGGATACTGAACGAGCGACGGCGTTGTGACGAAGAGCATATTGTTCCGCTTGTCTATTTTCGCGACGTGATAGTGTCCGGCGAAGAGAGCTTTTGCATTGGGATGCCTGTCCAACACTCCGAGGTACGCCTCCCTGTTTGTTATCTCGTGCGTTTTAGAGTCCGCCGGATAGACCACGGGGAAGTGCTGGAAGATGACTGCGGGAGCTTTCGGGTTCTCCGCGAGCTGTTTGTCGAGGAATCCGAGTTCCTTGTCCGAGAAATAACCGTGGGCTGTCCAGCTCCAACTGATCGTACCGTCGAGAGCTATGAACAAAAAGCCATTTTTCATGAATGAATAATGTGCGTTTTCCGGTTTAACCGCTGCATTGTACTTGTTCATGATCGAAATGAAGGTTTTTCTGCTTACGCCACCGAGCGTGATGTTGTGGTTCCCGGTGGTCCAGTACCACGGGACTTTGAGCCTGCTCGCGGATTTCGCGAACAGTTCGAGATCGCTTCTGTTGGGAGTGTTTGCGAGGTCGCCGGTGAAGATCACGAAATCCACGCCTTTCATGGCATTGATCTG
The DNA here is from genome assembly GCA_022709505.1 of bacterium. Classification (GTDB taxonomy): domain Bacteria; phylum UBP15; class UBA6099; order UBA6099; family UBA6099; genus JAKLIR01. The sequence continues at coordinate 740 of JAKLIR010000108.1, forward strand.
ATCCACGGCGTCGTCGAGGAGTTGCTGGGAGTATTTCAGCATCCTGTCGCTCTCGAAACCGACTCCGGGCTGAAGATGCACATCCGTGAGATGCGCGAACTTCACCGTGGGGTAGGCCGGTTTTGAACCGGCCGAAAAGGTGATCGTGGCAAATAAGACGACCGTCGAAATTAAAAACGCCGATAAAGCTATCCGCCTTCGTCTCGATGAACCTGCCGCGCTGTTGGACATCGCTTTTCTCCCGTTCTCCGAATCAATCTTGCCGCCCGTCGAATCTCGAAACGGATTCGAATCAGGTGAGAATATACACATTTTCAAAACTTTGCAATATGAATTTTTAAGTTCGGAGTTCCGTGCGCGGCCTGTATGAGAACCGCGCGCGCGAACAAAATGCGGGGCGAAACCTAATTTCGGGAGAGGGGAGGGCCTAAGTCAGGCGGCGAGCGCCTGTTCGAAATAGAGCGTCATTTTCGATCGGACTTCCTTGTGCTGGAAGGCGCGGTCGAGGGCCGCGAAATAAATTGGGACGATTCGATCCGCGGCGGGGGCTTTAGGCGCTTTGCGCGAAAGCACGAGCTTATTCAGCGGGCCGAGCATCTCTATGAAAAGCATGGCGATGATCTCGTCGTATTTTTCATCCACGCCTCTGCCGTTGTGGTAGGTCTTCCATGTTTTCAGCATATCGAGGAGGGTCGCCCTGAAACCGTCTCTGGCGATCCATTCGCTAATCGATTCAACATTGTAGTCGCCGAAACGGTCCGAAAGTTTGCCACAGATGGATTTCGACAGCAGCAGAATGAAATCCTGAAGTTCCCGTTCTGATTCGCTCATACAAACCAATCCATTGAGATTTCTAATCAATTGTCCATATTTCGAGTTGAATTTCAAGAGCGCTGTCAAAATAAATCCGAATCCAAGCGGCGGAAAGGTTAAAACGTTAGGGTTGAGTTGCAGGTCCGCGCGCGGAGCCATGAGAAGATCGGGCCTGTGCGTCGCCATATTTACATATATCTACATACATCTGCATACAGTTTGTCGCCGGCGCAATCCTGCTTGTTTTGAATTTTTATAAAATGGGATTTTACACGCCGGTGCAAAAAAATAAAATCGATTGCTGGAACGCCAAAAACACCTGATTTTCTCTATATATTGTGCTTTCGGTATTTTTACTACAAAATGTTGCGGCGCTTGTTGACATGAAAAAAAATATGATTTAGAATCGAGTTCTCGAATAATGAACAGGTCAACTATAGGCAGGAATAGGGATATTACAATTAAGCACCGTGATAACAATCATCTCGAATCCGGGGCTTCCCGGCCGGGAATTTGAAAAATTATTATTGCATCGCAACATCTGAACAAAGAGGTCGAAGGAAAACATAATTCGTCATTCAGCCGGTCGGCGGACTGACTTATTTACCTTTACTTTTTGTTCCACTCGGAAACCTGAATGAAAGCCGGATATTAAAAGACTCTTGCCTGTTACGGTCGTCCGCTCGAGGAGCGGACGGGGATTAAAGACCTGCTCGATATTTTAAATCCGAATCCGCGAAATGGATTCGGGGACAATGAGTCAGAGCGGATGAAATGCAAGGCGGAAGGAGCATTTTCGAAGTGAGCGTACCGGGATGTACGTGAGCAAAAAAATGCGACGGCAACGAAGCAGTTCGCCGCTATGAACATTGCAACGGATTCGACGTACTATCGACGAATCCGGGTTAAATCTAAATTGATGGGGAAAGCCGCGAAAGCGGATATGCGGGCGGAGCGATTTCCCGGAGGGCGACATGCCTGATAAGGTCATTAATCTGATAAGAAAACGCGACGGAAGGCTGCAGGATTTTCAGCCGAAAAGAATAATGGACGCCGTACACAAGGCATTTGTGGCTATAGGCGACCCCGATCCCTCGAAGGCGGAGGAGGTCGGCCGAAGGGTGGTTTCCATCCTTTCAATTTTTTATAAAGGGGATCGCATCCCCGCGGTCGAGGAGGTTCAGGACCTCGTTGAGCACAAACTTGTCGAACTCGGATACACCGAAGCAGCCAAGGCGTACATCCTTTACCGGGACCAGCACGCGAAGATCCGCGAGGCGAAGTCGCTTCTCAAGGACGCGCTCGAACTCGTGGATTCATACGTGGGCCGGGACGACTGGCGCGTGCACGAAAACAGCAACATGGATTACTCCCTTCAGGGGCTGAACAACTACATTTCCTCCTCCGTGATTTCGAAGTACTGGCTCACGAAAATATACACGCCGCAGGTGCGCGACGCGCACGAGGACGGCGCGTTTCACGTTCACGACCTCGGCCTGCTGAGCGTCTATTGCTGCGGCTGGGACCTCCAGCAACTGCTCCTCAAGGGCTTTCAGGGCGCGTTCGGCAAGGTGGCGAGCTCGCCGCCCAAGCATTTCCGCAGCGCGCTCGGCCAGATAGTGAACTTCTTTTACACCATGCAGGGCGAGTCCGCCGGCGCTCAGGCGTTCTCCAGCTTCGACACGCTGCTCGCTCCTTTCATCCGCTATGACGGACTCTCTTTCGACGAAGTGAAACAGTGCATGCAAGGCTTCGTCTTCAACCTGAACATCCCCACCCGCGTCGGTTTTCAAACGCCGTTCACAAACCTCACCATGGACCTTCAACCGAGCGGCTCGCTCGCGGACCAACCGGTGATCGTCGGCGGCGAATACCAGCGCGAAACATATTCCGAGTTTCAACCGGAAATGGACCTGATCAACCGCGCTTTCGCGGAGATCATGATGGAAGGGGACGCCTTCGGCAGAATCTTCACTTTCCCCATCCCGACTTACAACCTGACGCGGGATTTCGATTGGGAAAATCCGAAACTCGAACCACTCTGGCAGATGACGGCCAAATTCGGGATTCCGTACTTCGCGAATTTCATCAACAGCGATATGAGCCCGGACGACGCCCGGAGCATGTGTTGCCGCCTGCGGCTCGACAAGCGCGAGCTGCTCAAGCGCGGCGGAGGCCTTTTCGGCGCGAACCCGCTCACAGGCAGCATAGGCGTTGTCACTATCAATCTTCCGAGAGTCGGCTACACATCGAACAACGACGAGGAGTTTTTCGCGAGAATCGACCAGCTTCTGCTTCTGGCGCGGCAAAGCCTCGACACCAAACGCAAGGTGCTCGAACAGCTTACAAACCAGTCGCTATATCCCTATTCGAGGTTCTATCTCTCGGATGTGAAGAAGGCGCGCGGCTCATACTGGGCGAACCATTTCTCGACTATCGGCTTGATCGGCATGCACGAATGCTGCCTCAACTACCTCGGGCCGAACGCGGGGATCGACACCGAAGAGGGCCGGGCTTTCGCGCTCAGGGTGCTCGACTACATGCGCGAACGCGTATCGCAGTTTCAGGAGGAGAGCAAGGAAGGCGTTCTGTACAACCTCGAAGCCACGCCCGGCGAAGGCACTTCCTACCGGCTCGCCCGAATAGACCGCAAGATGTTCGGCGACATCCTCACTTCCGGGTCGGATGAGCCGTTCTACACGAACTCCAGCCAACTACCGGTGGGCGCGACCGACGATGTGTTCGAGGCGCTCCGCCATCAGGACGCCCTGCAGTCGAAATACACCGGCGGAACGGTGCTGCACGGCTTCATCGGCGAAAGCATCGAGGACCCGCAGGTGTGCAAGCGGCTCGTCCGCAAGATCGCATCCGGTTTCCACCTCCCTTATTTCACGATAACTCCCACTTTCACCATCTGTCCGGTTCACGGTTATATAGCGGGCGAACACTTCAACTGCCCGTACGACGACGAGGTCGGCGCGGATCCGCACGGACACCACGACGAGAGCGAAGGAGAAAGGAGAACCAAAATTGTCTCAATGTAAAGCGAAAACAGAAGTGTATTCAAGAATAGTAGGGTACTTCCGGCCGGTTCAGCAATGGAACATCGGCAAACAGCAGGAATACCACCTCAGAAAGGAATTCCGGATCGACCCGGCAGGCGCCGGTATCGTCGATCTGCCGATCGTACAACATGAACAGGTGCAGGATCAAAGGGTTCCAGGGCACGTCTCTTATTGACTACCCCGGAAGAATCGCATCGATAATTTTCACCGGTGGTTGCAATCTCCGCTGTAGGTATTGCTACAACGGCTCTCTTATCGACTCCTCCGAACTTCCGGACATAGACACTGCGGACGTGTTGTCTCAACTCAAGCTTCGCCGCGGCTTTATCGAGGGCGTTGTCATAACCGGCGGCGAACCCACCGTCCAGCCGGGGATAATCGACATCATGCGCGCAATACGCAGGATCGGCCTCGATATCAAGCTCGACACGAACGGCACGAACCCGGACGTGATCGAGTGGGTGATAGAGGAAAACCTTGCCGAATACATCGCCATGGATTACAAAGCCCCGCTCGCACGCTATGAGTCGGTCACCGGGGTCGCGGGCGTCGAAGACAGGATATTCGCATCCGCTCAACTCCTCATGAAGCGGGCTTTGAGATATGAGTTCAGGACCACGGTGCATCCGCTCACCCACTCGCTTGAAGACATTGAAACCATCGCCTTCGAGATTTCCGGCGCGCGCGCGTACTTCCTCCAGCAATATCACTCCTTCGGATCGCTGGATCAGGCTTTGACCGAAACTCCCGCGTTCGAGAACGACTTCTTCATCGCCGCCGCCGAAAGAATAACCGGCTCTTTCAATACTTTTTCAGTTCGGAACCTTCCCGCCCCCATGCCGTCCGAGTTCGACTATACGACTGCTTACACGCAATCCCCAGACCAAACACCCGTTTCGATAAACCTTAATAGATAGGTCCCGTTTACTTTCACACGGTTGCGAAGCGAGACACTACTCCGGATTTTTCCGGTGGAAAATTCGGGAAATCGTAAAAAGGGCGATTTACTGTGTTGCATCATCGACTCGAAATCTTCGTTTAAAATGCAGGGCCGGGTCTCCGCACCCGGCCGCGCAAGGGGTCGCTTTTGAAAAAGCGCCCCCTTGAGAATCCTCTTCAAAACTTCTATCGTCGCAATTCCGGAAGGAAACCGGAATTGCTTCTCATTCAGTGTATCTATAAATTTCTTCATCCCCGAGGTGGTCTTGCTGCTTCTCTTCTTCTCCATAGTGTACGTCATTCCGGGCCGAGACCCGGAATCCACGCGGGGACAGGATGTCAGGGATGGCCTTTTCGGGGTGGAGTGGGTACAGGCTGCGGCCGGGTACGGAGACCCGGCCCTGCTACATTAAATACTTTTCCTCGTTACGACGTTTCCTGAATATATCCGCACGGCTTCCATCAGAGACCATAGCATTACCTCGTTACGATGCTCCGTGTCGCAACGTAAGACAAGTGTGTGCATTTCCCGTGTAAAACTTTGTGGCCGCGGAGCGGTCAATCCATGCATTCCGGCGCGGAGCACCGGAACGAAGACGGAACGGACCGTATAAAGATTCCTGATGATTCCCGATCTGGAGTGAGGCGATTCATCGACGCCTTGCTTACGCCGGGAATTAATTCTCGGCGAGGAAAGCGACAATAAATTGTCGCACTCCAGAATCTTAAACGCTTATCTTTATGTTTCTCACGTTTTTTCAGGGATGACGAATCCGGGTCGAAGGGGATCGGCGCGCACGAAGCCTTTCATCGATTGCATCGGTTTTCTCTCGGGCGGCCCTCGGCGGATTTTTTCTTCCGAAAAACTTGAAGATAACCCGCAACACGGCGAACATATTAGAGGTATCCTCATCAACCCGAATCCTTCCTTGGGATTTGGTAGCAATGATTCAGAGCGGATGAAATGCAAGGCGGAAGAAGCATTTTTGAAGTGAGCGTACCGAGATGTACGTGAACAAAAAAATGCGACGGCAACGAAGCAGTTCGCCGCTATGAACATTGCACCGGATTCGGCGCACTATTGACGAATCCGGGTCAAGAAGGGACCGGGTGTGTCGCAGCCGGTTTCGACTAACGGTTTCGGCGAACGGGGATGCGCGTCCGGGCCGAAAGGCCGGACTTCCGCGATATCCGCGTTGCGGGAGTGAAAAATAAGAGGCTCAGCAGCGGGGAGTTATGTCGAAAGAAAAACACACACCTCCGATTTTCGCGAGGATACAGACGAGGCTTATCGCGGCCGTCGGCATGAGTTTGTTTGTAACAACGTTGTTCAGTCTTTTGTTGCTCTATCATTATGCCGACAGGGACAGTTTGCGGGAGTCCATTCTAACGATAAGAGGTCTTTCGATGCTCGTGGCCGAGTCGATTTCGGAAGATCTCGCGAGCGACGGTATTAAAAACGCCGTCACGACGCTTGAGGATTTCAGCGAGTTGAAGCAGGCCCGCAATATGGTGGTCTCGGATACGTGGAACAGGGACGTTCTGATTTCGCCCGGTGATGAAGCTGCAAGGGCGCTTGGAAGCGTTCCCGGAACATCCTGCGGCGCGTGTCACATCAAGAGGCGGAGCGCCGCCCTCGATTTCGCGGTTCTTTCCGGGTTGGCGTCGAAGAACGATTTCGTTCGCGTGGTGGCATACGTCCCCTCGAGCCGGGCGACGCTGGCTAAATACGGGCGCCGAGAAAAGGGCCACTTATTCTTGGTCGCGGATTTCTCCCGGATGTCTCAGATCAAACTGCTTGAATCGATCCATCTGCATACCGCTGTGTTACTGGTCGGTGGTTTCATCGCGCTTTTCCTTTCTATTTCGTTTATCGCAAACAGGACGGTCATCAGGCCGATATATCAATTGATCGAAGGGTTGGGCGACTCGGATCCGGAAGCGCCGAAAATGATTACGGTGACCGGCGGCGGAGAGATATCCGAGCTTGCGGATGTCATCAACAAAATGAGGTCTGATATTGAATTCCGAATTCATGAAATACGGGCTAAAGACACTCATATCGGAGAGCTTGATGCGCTTAAAAATAAGCTTGAAGAGACGAATAAATCGCTCCAGATAACAGTGGAAGAACTCACACTTTTGAATGTGATTTCCGAAACTATAAGCTCCACTCTCGAACTGGAGGAGCTTTTCGAAGTGGTGTCGAGGTCGATCCATGAGATTCTTGAGATCGACGATTTCGGGCTTTTTTTGTTCGATAAAGAGACAGGCTTTCTGGAAGCGAAATCTTTTTCGGGAGTAAGCCCGGAAGTTGCGGCTGACTTGAGGTTCAAACCGGGAGAGGGAGTGACGGGAAGCGTATTCCTGAAGAAACACGCGAGATTGGTCTCGGACGTGCTCGACGAACCGGACTTCGTTCGCGGTCGTTTTAATGCGGCCGTGCGGTCGGTGCTGGCGGTTCCGCTTATAGTGCGGGGAGAGGCTATAGGCGTTCTTCACATCAATAGCAAAAAGCGAAATTCTTTCACAGAGCAGGATTCGGCGTTCTTTTCCCTCGTGGCGAGGCAGCTCGCGATCGCGATCGACAACGCGCGCGCGTTCGAAGTGCAGAAAAACCTCGCCCAGACGGACTCGCTCACGGGGCTCTGCAACCACGGCTGCTTTCAGAAGATACTTTCCGAGGAAATATCGCGTTGCGAAAGATATTCGAAGCCGCTTTCGGTGATCATGTTCGACATAGACAAATTCAAGGCGGCTAACGATACGCACGGGCATCAGGTCGGAGACGCCTTGCTTCGCGAGATAGCCGCAATCGCGACCGACGAGGTGAGAGGCGTCGATACCGTGGCGCGGTACGGGGGCGAGGAATTCATTGTCGTGCTTCCGGAAACGGACGCCGAAGGCGCCCGCATCGTCGCGGAAAGGATTCGCACCTCCGTGGCGGGAAAATCCGTGCCGGTTCAGGGCGCGGCCGAATCGATTAGTCTGACGATCAGCCTCGGGGTCTCTTCATTTAAACGAGGTGCGGACAAAAAAGCGGATTTAATCGCTCGCGCGGATGCCGCTCTCTATGAGGCGAAAGCCGCCGGCCGTAATAAAACCGTGGTTTTCAAAGATTCCTAAGAGCAGCCCGGCTCTTTTCCGGGCGAAAACACGTTCTTTATATGATTTCACGGACTCGCATCGACATGAACCGGGACGAAATAGTTGAATTTATAAAGTCGCAGGCGGACCCGAGGGCGGCGGCCGGAATGGCGAGATTCGGTATTAACGTGGATAACGCCTACGGCGTGCAAGTCTCCAAACTCAGAAAGCTTGCTAAACAGTTGGGTCGTAACCATGATCTCGCTCTCGAACTGTGGGACACGGAGATCCACGAGGCGCGAATTCTCGCGAGTATAATCGACGACCCGGCGCTCGTGACGCCGGAACAGATGG
>JAKLIR010000109.1 GCA_022709505.1 bacterium
GGCGTCCATTATCCTCGACGCTTTCCTGATACTCACCAATTCCTCGGAATCCTTTATGATCCTCAACTCCTGAACAAGTCCCCCGCCGGGTGTTAGATCGATCCCCTTCGCGGATCTTTTCAGCGCTTCGTATTCCTCGAACCGAAGATTCGCCTTTTCAAACATGATGGTGCTTGCGCCGTGGTGCTTCGCCGTTCCGCATATCTCATCAAAAACATCGTTCGCTTTGACTTGAATTACATGCCCGGCGGCCGATTTCGCCCTCGCTTCCGCCGTGTATCTCGAATCGGAAAAGAAATACAGTTCGCCTCCAGCATAATACACATAGCCGAAAGAACAGTTGAATCCCGTGAGATACCTGATATTTATGAGATCGGAAACGAGAAAAGATTCAATTTTTCTTTTCGCCAAAAGGTTTTTGAGTTTCTTTTGTCGGAGTTTTATTTTTTCTCGGTTCATTGGAGAAGAGTCAGTCTTTTTCGGATTCCACCCGTTCCTTCAAGGCGCAAAGAGCGAGGATGTAGCTGAAAGCGCCGAATCCGGAAACGATTCCATCCGCCACGGCGGCCGTCACGGATGTCGTTCTGAAACTTTCTCTTGCATGAATGTTTGAGAGATGCGCTTCCACGATTGGTTTGCGAACCGCAGCGAGCGCGTCCCTGACAGCATAACTGTAATGCGTTAAAGCGCCCGGATTAATCACTATTCCGTCCGCATGTTCGACGGCGTCGTGGATTTTATCGATTATTTCTCCTTCATGATTCGATTGAAAAAACTCCACGTCCACCGATTCTTCAGCAGCCCATGCGCGGATCATCTCGTTGATGCGCTCAAGGGTAATAACGCCGTATATCTCCGGTTCGCGTGTTCCGAGAAGATTCAGATTTGGCCCGTTGATTACGAATATTTTCATGAATGCGCCGCCGAAATAATAACGGATCTTAAATCTTACGAATACCGCTTTCGGCTCTCAACTATTGAATTTTTCACACGAAAACTTTTAATTGTTCGTCGATCTTAACTTTCAAATCGCGTCCGGTGATATATCCGAGTATCCTGAGCACCGGCTTTCCACAGTAAAAAATAATAAGTGTGGGCGTGATCATAACAGCATACTGCTTCGCCAGCTCATGATATTCCTCTACGTCCACGCTGACCATTTTCAAATGACCGGAGTAATTCTTTTCGACTTCGTCAAGCGTTCCCTGCATCAACATGCAGGGTTTGCAGTTCTTTGAAACGAAGCTTACCACAACCGGCACTTCGGAATTCGATATATACTCTTCGAGCTTCTTTCCTTCAAGGCTTTCCATTACGCACCATCTCTTCCGCTGTTATACGCGGCCATATTATACAACGTCAAATAAAAAATGTCTGCAATAAAAAATCTCCGCCGAGCCGATGAGCCGGATTCATTGAACCTGTATTAGATACAGGTGGGCGTCCTGCCTCGTGTTTGGGATGCTCCGCAGAGCTTCCAGCCCCACTTTCGGACATGGACTCCCTTTTGTAAAGTGTTGGCCCAAGAATACCAACCCTGTCGCACACGGCAGAGATTATCTTTAGGATAACATCCGGCCATGCGCTTTTCAATAAGACACTCTAAGGCGGAATCACAAGAATTCAATAATAATTGTTACAAAAAAGATTCACAAAAAATAAAAAAGCCCCTTTTTACAGGGGCTTTTTTCATTCAGGATATTGAACCGCTCAGACCTGCGGGAAAACATCTTCCATGCAGCAGAAATCGAGATACTGAATACCGATCTCTCTCCAGTAAACTCTGGGAAGGAGATTTTTGATGAAGAATTCAGCGGTTTTAACCTTCGAGAAGTAATATTTAGCTTCCGTGCTGTCCGCGATGACTGCGGCTTTCGCCTTGTCGTCCGCGGCATTCTTCTCAGCGAGGATTCCCGCCAGTTTGCCGGCGGAGATAGCGGCTTGTTCGCCGATGAGAACCGCGCAAATGACATCTCCGAACATTTCGAGCAGTCCGCACGCATTGATAAGCGGAACGAATGCCTTCATGCTCTTCTCTCTTGAAAGGCCCATGAATTTCATGACCACGGCGTCGAGTTTCGCTTTCGCTTTTTCGATCTCGACGGCAAGTTCCTTGGTGGCTTCATTCTTCTTCAGAGCACCGATCTTTTCGTTCAGCATCATGACGAAGCTCATCAGAACCGCGCCCTTGTTGAGGCCCATCTTGCGGCCGAGAAGGTCGAGAGCCTGAATTCCGTTCGTTCCTTCATAAATCGCGGTGATCTTCGTGTCGCGGCAATTCTGCTCCGTTCCGTATTCCCTGCAATATCCGTATCCGCCTTCGGACTGCATTGCCATCTGTGTGACGTCGAAAGCATTGTCCGAACAATATGCCTTGCAGATAGGAGTCAGAAGTTCTACCCATCCGCCGTATTTCTCCGCCTGCTTAGCGTCCGGATTATTGTGGGCCATATCGATGTAATAGGCGGTCGTGTAGAGAAGCGCTCTCATGGATTCCGTTCTCGCCTTCATCGTGAGGAGCATTCTGCGAACGTCCGGGTGATTGATAATGGTGACTTTCGGAGCATTCGGATCCTTGAACGCTCTTATGTCCGATCCCTGAACTCTCTCTTGGGTGAACTTGAGGGCATACTGATAAGAAGACTGCGCGAGAGCCTGCCCCTGCATTCCGACCATGAGCCTTTCCTCATTCATCATGAGGAACATGTATTTGATACCACTGTAAACATCGCCTATGAGTTCGCCTTCGCAATTGTTGTTGTCGCCGAAGTTGAGAGTCGTCGTCGGTGAACCGTGGATTCCCATTTTTTCTTCGATTCCGCCGCACACGACATCGTTGCTGCCGCCGACCGAACCGTCGGCGTTGATCTTGAACTTGGGAACGATGAATAGGCCGATGCCTTTTACACCGGCGGGAGCGCCCGGAGTGCGGGCGAGCACGAGATGAATGATGTTATCCGTGAGGTTGTGGTCGCCGAACGTGATGAAGCTCTTCGTCCCGACGATTTTATACCAACCGGGCTTCCCGTCGATCGGAGCCGCGGTGGTTTTGTTCGCGCCCACATCCGAACCGGCGCCCGGTTCCGTGAGGCACATCGTGCCGCCCCATACGCCCGTGAGCATCTTCTCGAGGTATGTGGCCTTCTGCTCGTCCGTTCCGAATTTGTCCACGACAGCCGCGGCCGACTTTGAAAGACCGGGGAGCATCGTGAATGATGTGCAGGCGCCCGTGAACATCTCGCCGGCGCACGTGTTGATCAGTTCGGGCATTCCCATGCCGCCGTATTCCGGATTGGACGGCGCGCTTCCCCAGCCGCCTTCCACGTACTTTTTGTAAGCGACTTTGTATGCTTCCGGGACAGTCACTTGGCTGGTCTCTTTATTGTACTTCGCTCCCTCGGTGTCCGATATTTCGTTGATCGGAGCGATTACTTCAACCGCCATCTTTCTGGCTTGGTCGATTGTTTCATTCAGCATCTGGGCGTCGAAACCACGCTCCGCAAACGTCGGAAGTTCACAAAGAGCATTGAGGTCGAGCTGTTCGTTCAGGACGAATTTAATGTCCCTGATGTCAACACGATATTCTGGCATATTGCCTCCTTTGATATATTTTTTTTCCCTTTATTCTCAAGGCAGATACACAATTAATTGTATCGCGCGGCAGGGCTTGTACTTTTTTTCACAAATCCCTTCAAAAAAAATGAAATTGCCCTATTCTCTTTTAAAACCTTGAATACTTTACCTTTATTTTTTATTTCTGTCAACTTCTTTTTCACTGGTAAAAACATCATAATTATTCTTTCCAAAAACGATCCTTTCGGCCTCATTATCAATAAATATATCATCATGCGAATGGTTATTCGCAATTATTTACGATATATTCGATTTATCTAATTATTTTATTATTTTTTTCTGCTTAACGCGCCCGGTAGGACTTGAACCCACAACCCCCAGATCCGAAGTCTGATGCTCTGTCCAGTTGAGCTACGGGCGCTCATCGCAAAAAAGCCTGATTTAATGCGGTTTTTTCGCTATTAAATTCCTCGACTTTTTCACCTTGCAAGTCAACTATAGTGAAAATTCTAACGTTGTCGCCCATGTTTTGGCAAGCCTGCTTCGATTTTTCCTCGGACATAAGGCGAACCGAATCGGAATATTGCCGCTCGGTTAAGTGTGCGTAGCGCATCGTGGTTTGGATGTCCGCATGCCCAAGCGCCCGGCGGACGACATTTAAATCTCTCGATGATTTTGCCAGTGCCGAGGCGAAAGTGTGCCGGAGATCGTGGAACCTCAGAGGCGGCTTGCCTGCCCGCTTCCGTTCATCCTCTAAGCCGGAGTCTTTGAGCGCCGCCCCGTGCCCTCTCCGAACATCCTTGTAAGCATCTCCCGAGCGGGAGAGGAATACATGCCCGGTTGCGCCCCTGCTTTCCTTGATCTTGACGAGCGTTTCGGCAAGCCTCGGAGTGATATAAACTGTTCGCTGCTTCCCGGCTTTCGTGTTCTTGAGCGTAAAAACACTGTTATTCAAGTCCACGTCAGCCCATGCTAAGTGCAAAATCTCGTTCCGGCGGCAACCTGTTTCGAGCGCACACAAAGCGACCGGATAATACTGCGGAGAACACGCGGACAGATACCGCTCGGCCTCGCTGTCGGTTAAAAATTCCATCCGCTTGCTTTGTTCCTCGGCTCTCCTATCGAACATCGTCCGCTTGACCGGCTGCCGGGCGCAAAGCCCGTTCTCTATGCCCCAATTGAAAATTGATCGGAGCAGAGCAAGATCGCGGTTAACGTTCACTCTGCTACAAGCGGGAGCCTTGCCCGGTTGCTGAACAGCGACGAATCGCTCGGCCTTGCTGTCATAGCGGCTCGTGACAAAAATGTCGCCTAAGAGCCGAGCCTTAATAAACTTATGAAATTCCATTTCGTTTCCCTCAAGCGAACTTACGGGCGTATTGCCCCCGAAGAATGAGACGAATTTCGATACCTTGCCTATATCAGACGGGCGTGACTTCTTCTCGCTCTTCGCCTGCAAGTATGACACGAGAAGAGCGGAGAATAATACCCGCTTGTTGCTGCTGCGCTTAATCCCGTTCGCCTCGTCCCGCGCCTCTGCTCGCTTCCTCTCAAGCACATCCCTCGCCCGTGTCAACGAGCTTTCGCCGGTGGAACCCTGATACCTTCTCCCGTTAATCTGAAAATCGAAATACCAGTTCGGCGAGTTCGGCGGCTTGTAAAGTCCTCTTTCTCTTTTCTGTGCCATTTGTCACCTCTCCCAATTGTTTAGCGCCGCGTTGATTGCTTCCTCGACCGTGGAGTCATCTTCTCTCGCATAGCATAAAAACATGTGCCACGCGAATGGAGTGAGCTTTACTTCCATCGTGTGGCTCTCGAATTCCGCGCGGCTGCGGCTCTTCTTGAAAAATTCTACTTCCTTATCTTCTGCGAGCCATTCCTTGCAGATTTCATTGACCATCCGCTCGGTGTCGATCCCTCGCTCGGCCGCTTTCTGGTCGATTGCTGCCCACATCGCGGGCGGGAGATCGGATTCTGTGATAACCGTCCCTGTGCGTGCTGCTGTGCTGGTCTTGCTCAAGCCTTTTTGATTCTGTTTCATGTTGTCCTCTCCTTTTATATCTGCCCGCCGGTGTCCGGTTCGGGACTTTTCCTTCTCTTGTGCCGCTCGTTCCGCTTTCGTAGCATCGACCGAGAGCCACGATCTATAACCAAGCCTTGCCGTGATACCCCCGAATAAGCGAACGACGGCCCCTGATAGGCGGTCCGGCGAGGAACCTATCAAGGGGGCCGTTCGCTATCATCTATTCAATTGTTATCTTTCAGCGTGTCGCCGGACGCTTTATGTTTTTAAAACTACCCAAACACTAACACATTTATGTAACCATGTCAAGCGGTGTTGCAAAAATAAAAAAATGTGTTTAAAAATATAGTCATGCCCGAAAAATTCGCTCGCCTCAATCTGAACCTCGACCCCGACGAATATTTGAGAATGCACGCATTAAGCGTCTGCCTTCAAAGATCGATCGTGAGCATTCTTACAGAGGGGTTTCGTGACTTCTATGCAAAAGTCCCGAAGGAAACCCGCTCCGTCGTCGAGAACGTGGTCAAAGAGGCAAAAAAACATAGTCCCGACGAGTGAGCGCCCGCGCGCCCCTCTGCTCACCCATGATTAAACCCCGTCCGGTTCGGCACGCCCTTGATCTCGTTCATGCGTGAAACTTGAACCCACTTGTCCTCGGATATCGCATCAAATTCTTTCGATGGAACGATTTTAACCGTACTTTCCGCGCCCCTCGTCCCTGCGCCGCTTCTCAGCACATCGTTATATCTATTTCGCGACGAGAATGTCGCCCGTTCGAACACGTCGGAGCCATATAGTCCCCCGAAGTCTCCACCACGAGCATTGATACCACTGAATATTTGTTCCACGCCGGAGAACGTCGGAGACGATTTCTTACCGAAGAGACCGCCCAGCATCGCGATTGCGCCGAGTCCAAGCCCGAGCGGAGATCCGAACAAGCCGCCACCACCGCCGAGCAACTTCTTAAAGAATCCTCCACCACCAGCGCCGCCCGTTGCTGTTGAAGCGCCGCCGGATAGTTTATCAGACATAGCTGCCCAGCCCGCGGCAAACGGATTTGCCTTGTTTCCACCGCCACCGCCGGACAATAACGTCCCTATGCCACCACCTGCCCCCGCGCCGTCATTTCCCTTGCCGATTCCGTTTACCACTGCATCGGATAGCGCATCAACAATTTTTTGCTTAAACTTATTCTTAAACGCATCCATCAGCCCACGGAATCCAGCCGCAGCCCCCTCGTTCATGCCCGTGGAGATTGCATCAGAAACGGTATTTTTCAGCTCGTCGTGATTTTGTTTTGCCTGATCGATTGCAGCGCTTTGTAGCCGCGCAATCGCAATTTCCTGATCCTCATTCACGGTCGATTGCCCAAGTTCGCCAAGCGCCTGCGCTTTCCGTTTCAGAGCGTCGATCTTTGCTGATATGGGGTCATACTGCTCGCCGGTCAATCCGGCGTATTTCGAGCTGGTTTCGATGTCCTTCAACGTCTGCTGATACGTTGCTTCGACGTCCGCGAGCTTTTTCTTCACTTCCGCCGGATTGACTATCGCAGCGTCAACGACGCCCTGCATGGCCGGGCCTGCGCCAGTCCACAACTTTTTCCAGTCCGCTTCAACTTGACTCTTCTTTATCTCTTTCTCGGCATCCGAAATGTCCCATTTCAATCTCGCTATATCGACATTCAGATCGCGGATTCGCTCTTCCGTTCCGGCAATCGCTTTCAATTCGTTGAGCAACTTCTCATTCTCTGATAGCTGAATCCGTAAAGCGCTTATGCCCGTTGCCCGCGATGCAACAACACGCTCCTCAATTCTGACACGGGTCTCTGACTGGGCCTTTGCCGCCGCCTCACGGTTCGCGCGCTCGCGCTCTTCCATGTTGCGGATATTCTCTTCCGCGATCCGTTGTGCTTCGAACGCTTCTTTCTGCTGTTTCTGTATCTCCGCGAGTTCCTTCTTCTTCGCGGCTGCCGCTTCCTTCGCGGCTTTCTCGCTCTTCGCCTTGCTATCCTTGTTTGTTTTTGATCCACCGCCGCTCTTAGCTTCGAGCGATTCGGAGTATTCCCGCGCCGAGACGAAATCCGCCGCCGCCTTCGCAGTCATAGGCGACTTCAAGCCCATCGTTGTGCGTACTGTCTCGTAATACTTTTGATTTATCGAGAGTCGTTCGGCGGCGATCTCTTTCGCGTTGAGCTTTTCGAGTCGTGCGCGTTCCTGTAAATCCTTTAATGATCTGTCGCGAATTTTCTTTGCGGCCGAGGCGTCAATCTTGTCGAGTTCTTCGAGATATTGTTTTGTATATACACCCTCGGTTTTCGAGGCGCCGATTTTCTTAACTATGTTGCCCCGGAGAAATTGAGCCTGCGAGAGCATCGTCACGGATTGTGCATACTCTTTATCAGTTACTTTTCCCGCGCGGTGTGCCGCTTGCAAGAGCCGCTCTTGCTCCCGGAGTGTCGATAAAACTTTTATTCTGTCTAATTGCTTTTTGGTTAATTCATCTCCCGCGTTTTTAAGATCGAGTAGATTCTTTAATTCTTCGTTACGTGTGTTAATTCTGGATATCTCTTTCTTTTTCTCTCGCAATTCACCGCCTTTAATGGCATAGGTAGTGGCCGCTGCTATCGGGCCGATAATCTGCCCCGCTAAAGGAATATATGATAACGTATTAAGGAAAAATGACTGTGCGGGCGTCGCGTTTTTATACCCCTCGACTATAGCCCCGAAAAACGATCTTATCTTTCCTTTCTTGTCGTCGCTCATGGCACGATTAAGCCCCATGAGTCCCTCGGTCAGCGCATCAATCGCCGGTAACAAAGGCTCAACCGCGTTTGCCTTCGATTCCTTCATTGCGCGGTTCCACTTATCAATCCGCTCTTTGCTGTGATCGATGTTCTGCGCCATACCCCCGAAGCGATCATTCAACTTGCCTAATATCCACCCCGCTTTTTCGCTCCGGCTTGCATTCTCCCCGAGTTCCGAATTCATATTCTTCATCTCGGGAAGCAATCGCCCGAGTCGCCCCGTCTCGCCTTCGAGCGCCATCGCTACGGCTGTACTCGCGCCCTCTAAATCCATCAGCCCGGAAGACGCCATATCCGCTATGAGCGGCATCTGCTCAAGCGATGTGTTCATGTCTCCGGTTTTGACCGCGAGATTCGTCAACGCCGAGCGCAATTCGCCCCCGGAGAATGCGGTAAACTCTTTTATTGCCGCGAGCGCTTCACTGATGCGCGGCTTCATGTCGCCCCAAGCCTCGCCGCTCATCTCGACGACCACGCGCATTTTCTCCATATCGGCGGCTTTGTTGATTACCGCGTTGATAGCGTC